>JALFHZ010000115.1 GCA_022776445.1 Lachnospiraceae bacterium | reverse complement strand
CGATCAGGTCATGGGTCAGTTCATCAAATTTTGCTCTGGTCAGATTCATATCCAGATGCTTCGGGCCATCTGCAGTTGCAGTAATGAACGGCAGGTTGATATTGGTGGTAGTAGCGGTAGAAAGCTCTTTCTTTGCTTTCTCAGCTGCCTCTTTCAGTCTCTGCATCGCCATCTTGTCGCCGGACAGATCCACACCTTCTGCCTTCTTGAACTCGTCAACCAGCCACTGGGTTACACGGTTATCGAAATCATCGCCGCCCAGATGGGTATCACCATTGGTGGAGAGTACTTCGATGACACCATCACCGATCTCGATCAGAGATACATCAAAGGTACCGCCGCCCAAGTCGTATACCATAATCTTCTGCTCTTTTTCATTGTCCAGGCCGTATGCCAGAGCTGCTGCGGTCGGTTCGTTGATGATACGTTTTACATCCAGACCTGCGATCTTACCTGCATCCTTGGTTGCCTGACGCTGTGCATCATTGAAATATGCCGGTACGGTGATAACCGCTTCGCTTACCTTCTCGCCCAGATATGCTTCTGCATCTGCTTTCAGTTTCTGCAGAATCATAGCGGAAATCTCCTGTGGCGTATAGCTCTTGCCATCGATGGTCACCTTATAATCGGTACCCATATGTCTCTTGATGGAAGAGATCGTGCGGTCTGCATTGGTTACAGCCTGACGCTTTGCCGGCTCACCAACCAGTCTCTCACCGGTTTTTGTAAATGCAACAACAGACGGAGTGGTACGGGAACCTTCCTGGTTCGGGATAACTACCGGTTTACCACCCTCCATAACAGCTACACAGCTGTTGGTAGTACCTAAGTCAATACCAATAATCTTGCTCATAGTTTTTCCTCCTGAAAATATATAGAAAAATTGATATGTTCCATTAATTTGCTACCTGTACCATGCTGTGTCTCACGACAGTACCGCGATACTTGTAGCCTTTCTGCAGTTCCTGAGAAATCTCATTCTCTCCATACTGCTCATCCTCAATATGCATCACTGCATTATGGAGGTTCGGGTCAAATTGCTGACCCACAGCTTCAATCGCCTCCACTCCGGTATCCTCCAGAATCTTGACGAACTGCTTGTAAATCTTCTCTACGCCATCGGCAAAGGGACTTCCCTTCACATCCTCCGGCATGGCCGTCAGCCCCCGTTCGAAGTTATCCAGAACCGGCAGAATCTTTTCAATGATATCTCTGGCTCCCACTTCGTACATCGCTGACTTCTCTTTCTCCGTGCGCTTGCGGAAATTGTCAAACTCAGCCATCTGGCGCTTCAGACGATCCTGAAGATCTTCAATCTGTGCATCTTTCGGATCTTTTTTCGCTGTCTTTCCGGCTTTGTCCGCTTCCGCCTCTCCTGCCTCAGTTTCATCGGCACCAGCTTTGGTCTCTGCCGCTTTCGCTTCTTCTGCTTTGACCTCTTCTGCGTTCATTGCCTCTGTCTGTTCGCAGGCTCTGGAATCTTCTTTCTTATTCTCCTGACTCATGGTCTATCACCTTTCTTCATTCTTAAATGTGGCTTCCAACTGCTTCATCAGATTCTTCAGGGTGCTTAAAACCTTCTCGTAATCCATCCGCTTGGGTCCGATGATTCCGATCGTTCCCCGGATGCCTTCACCCAGTTCATAATTCGCTGTCACCACACTGCAGTCCTTCATGGTCTGCACCGGAGTCTCATCTCCGATATATACCTGAATGCCGGTATGATCTTCCGCCGCATTCACATCATCGATCAGTTCCTGAAGCTTATCCTTCTGCTCAAAGGTACTGATCAGCTGACTTGCTTTTTCTCCGTCGCTGAGCTCGGGATATTTGAAAATATTCGTCGCTCCGCTGGTATAAATCTGAAGGTCTTCCTCATCGGCCTTAATTGCCGCCGCTACTTCATTCAAAACCAGATCAATCACAGCACTGTGTATTCCGGCTTTTCCTTTCAGCTCGCTGATCACTCCCAGATTGATCTCCTCAATCGTCAGACCGTTGAGTGCGCTGTTCAACAAAATGTTCAGGTTCAGCAGTTCTTCCTGACTGATGTCATCCTCGATATCCACCATGGTGTTCTTCACAAGGTTTCCTTCGACTACGACGACAACCAGCATCTTGCTCGGACTCATCATGGAAAGCTGTATGAACTTCAGCTTGTTCCGGTGATAACTCGGTCCGCTGATCATCGCGGCATAATTGGTGTTCGCCGCAAGAAGCTGCGCCAGCTTCTTCAGTATCAGTTCCACCCGATCTACGCGCTGAATCATCAGCTCTTTGACCTCTGTGACTTCCTGATCCTTCTCCTGCATGATCTGATCCACATAGAACCGGTATCCCTTATCGGAAGGAATCCTTCCTGCGGAAGTGTGCGGCTGTAAGATATAGCCCATCTCCTCCAGATCAGACATCTCATTACGGATGGTCGCGGAACTCAGTTTCAGATCCGTATACTTGGAAATCGTTCTGGAACCCACAGGCTCTCCGGTCTCCAGATAGGTCTTGATGATAGCTTTTAATATGGTAATTTTTCGATCATCCAGCTCCATGTATCGGCCTCCGTTTCTTTTCTGTTAGCACTCAGCATCAAGGAGTGCTAACATCTATGTGATTAATATACTTTAATGCATTCTATTTGTCAAGAGGTTTTCAAAAAAAATTGACCATTTAATTTTTTTGTAATACAATAGAAATATCTCGAGACAAGGTGAGGTATCCTATGATGAATAAAAATTCCCTGATCGCTTTTTCACTCACTATGATATGTTGTTTTGCCCTGCCGATGCCTGCACATGCTGCAGAGGCCACGGGCTCTGAGACAGAGACTGCCGTGGATGCCGGGGAACGGACCAATGTCCTGACCGTCGGAGGAGCAGACTCATCCGCTGCACCGGTTTCTGATGAAGTTCTCGCATCAAGCGGTCCCGGCGCTGCGTCCGCACAGAAGAATTCCGACGAAACTTTCACGGATCCGAGAGGAGCATCGCTCGGTATGTTTACCACCACCGGCTACTGCAATTGTTCCAAATGCAACTCCGGCGGTTTTTCCCTGACTTACTCCGGTACCGTTCCAACTGGGAATCGCACCATCTCTGCCGATCTGGATCTCTACCCGATCGGAACCAGACTGATGATCGGAGATACCATTTATATAGTAGAAGACAAGGGAACGCATGTGGAGGGCAACTGGCTGGATATCTATTATGATACCCACGAATCTGCAGTTGCACACGGCATGAAAACAGAAGAAGTCTTTGCCGTAATTCCCTGAATCATCGCGAAACCCCATATATAGTAAGAGCAGGCACTACATATTGTATGTCTGCTCTTTTTTTCTCTTTTTTGCTTGACAAATCCAGAAAAATATGTAAAATATGGACTTGTTGCTCATATATTACAAAATTGTTACATATATTATAAATATGTAAACAGTTCAGGACAGGAAAAAAATCGGGTATGGGGCCCCGAATCACGCCTTCCTGAATCAACGCATGTATGGCAAAGAGAAAGGAAAAGATTATGTTAAAGAAAAAAACTTTATGGTACGCTTTGGCCATGGCCGCAGTCCTGCTGCTGGGAAGCACCATAACCTCATATGCAGCTGAAAACGTCGGTCATTTTGAGGAGCTGGAGAACGGCACCATCATCGGATGGGGCTGGGAGCCAACATCTCCCAACACTGCCGTACCGGTTCATGTGACCGTAACCAACACCGAAACTTCTGAGGTTGTCGGAGACTTCAATCCGACTGCTGGTATTTATCATGCCGATCTCAAGGAGCAGGGCATCGGCAACGGCGTTCACGGATTCCGCATCACGATGGACTGGGATTCCGTGGCAGACGGTACATACCGCATTGAGGGCTGGGTCAATGAACGCAGCTTTGACAACACCCTGACCTGTACCAAAAATGCAGACGGGATTTCCGATGACAGCAGTTCAGAAAAAGCCGGCTCTGAAAGCCATTCGGAGACTGCTCACGGTCTGCAGTCTCTCGGCATATTCCGTACCACCGGATACTGTCCGTGCTATCAGTGTTCCGAGGGATGGGGACGCCACACCAGTACCGGTGCGATCGCGACCTCCGGTCACACCATTGCGGTAGACCCACGTGTCATTCCTTACGGAAGCAAAGTCATGATCAACGGTGTTATCTACACCGCAGAGGACCGGGGCGGCGGTGTGCGGGGAAATCATATCGATATTTTCTATGATACCCACTCGCAGACCAGACAGCACGGAAGCAGGAACCTGGAAGTATTTCTGGTTTCCTGACAACCAGGAATTTCCCGATAAAAAGAAGTCGTCTGATCTGTGTTTACACACAAACCAGACGGCTTCTTTCTTTTAACCGCATCCTGCAGCTATTTCTCCATCTGTTTCTTATAGATCTCGATCACCTGCTTCATTGCTTCCTGTCCCGGAGCTCCGATCGTCATACGTTTCTCCACACAGGTCTTCATGCTGATCGCCTCATATACATCCTCTTCGAATACCGGGCTGATCGCCTTGAATTCTTCCAGAGACATGTCATCCAGCGCAATGCCCTTATCAATGCAATACAGCACCAGCTGACCTACAATTCCGTGTGCATCCCGGAACGGCACGCCATGGTTTACCAGATAGTCTGCCGCATCCGTCGCATTGGTGAAACCGTTCTTCGCGCTTGCTTCCATACGATTCTTATTGAATGTCATCGTGGAAATCATGCCCGTAAACAATGCCAGACAGCCTTTTACGGTGTCAATCTCATCAAATGTCATCTCCTTGTCTTCCTGCATATCCTTATTGTATGCAAGCGGCAGACCTTTCATGGTGGTCAGCAGAGATACCAGCGCACCATATACACGGCCGGTTTTTCCGCGAACCAGCTCCGCAATATCCGGGTTCTTCTTCTGCGGCATAATGCTGCTTCCGGTACTGTACGCATCATCAATCTCCACAAAACGATATTCGTTGGTGTTCCAGATAATGATCTCCTCACTGAAACGGCTCAGATGCATTGCGATGGTGGAAAGAGCGCAGAGCAGCTCGATCACGTAATCACGTGAGCAGCTCGATCACGTAATCACGGTCTGCCACGGAATCCATACTGTTCAGCGTCGGGCCATAAAATCCAAGCAGTTCTGCGGTATATGCCCGATCCAGAGGATATGTAGTGCCGGCCAGGGCACCGGAACCCAGCGGACAGTAATTCATGCGCTCATAAATATCATGAAGACGGCCGCGGTCACGGGTAAACATCTCAAAATAGGCGCCGATATGGTGTGCCAGTGTAATCGGCTGCGCTTTCTGCAAATGTGTAAAGCCAGGCATATAGGTATCCAGATTCTCTTCCATGATCTTTAAGAGTTCTTCCAGAAGCTTTTTCACCAGATCATCGATCTCCCGGATCTCATCACGGCAGTATAATTTCATATCCAGTGCCACCTGATCATTGCGGCTCCGCCCCGTATGAAGCCGTTTGCCGGCTTCTCCAATCCGTTCAATCAGATTGGCTTCCACAAACGAATGGATATCCTCATACTCTCTGGTAAATTCCAGCTTACCGGATTCCACATCCGCCAGAATTCCCTTCAGACCTTCAATAATTGCCGCACGGTCTTCTTCAGACACGATCCCCTGCTTTGCCAGCATGGTCACATGAGCGATGCTGCCCTGAATGTCCTGATGATAGAATTTCTGATCAAAGGACAGGGATTCATTAAAATTGTGCACTAACTGATTTTCTTCCTTTGTGAAGCGTCCGCCCCATAATTTCATAATGGTAATCTCCTTGTTGTATCATATTTTATATTTCATTTTTCTTTTCCATATCCATCCGCCCGTCACAATCAAAAGCAGAACCACTACGCTGATGCCGGTAATCCATGCACCTTGTGAAAGTCCCTGCGGGTGATACACCATCTGCACGGTATGGCTGCCCGGGGTCAGCCGGACACCGATAAACGCATCCAGCATCTTCACTGCCGGCTGCTCCACACCGTCCACCAGAATCGTCCATCCCGGATCGTATGGAATCGTCGTGAACATCAGTCCGCTTTCCTGACAGGAAATGGTTCCTTTCAGACCCGTATCTGTCCAGCTTACAAGCTCCCATGGGGTCCGGGCCAGTCTTTCATAAACCACGGCCAGCTCCGTTTCCGAAAAACGGTAGATATCCGCCCACAGAGTATTCTGGGCGTTATCCACTTCCAGGGTGACTTCTTCTCCGGCGAGACAATACCCCAGTTCCAGCAGGTATCCCCGATCCACATTGTCATAGGTCTTCGTTCCCTTCCAGGTCTTCGTGATTACCTTTTCAATCTTCTTATTGGTCACATAGACGTAATATTCTCCGCTGACTTCCGGATAAAACCGGATGCTCTTGCCCTCTGCCGACGCATCCATCACCAGTTCCAGCACCGGACCGGCTCCGACAGCATCTGCCAGGCTGTTCTGCACATCCGCGGGGTTTCCCACATCCAGCTGCCACCGCTCTTCAAAATCAGGTTCCACCCAGAATCCAAGCGGAAGGGTGTAGTTATTTTCATAAAGCAATGTATCCTCTTCCTGCGCCAGGAACTTCCGCATGTCGGTTTCTTCCGGTGCATCGGAATAAATCCCGTATTTTACCGCAAACAGCATATCAATCAGCGGTGTACTTCCCGTAATGCTGTAGGCATTGGTCGAGCTTTCGCAGCCCAGCTTTTTAAACAGCTGGGAGAGATCCGCATTCGCTGTGGAAGAGAACAGGGAAACCGATGGAAAATGCATCCACGCCCCGTCATTCTTCGTCTTGCGGCTCACCTTTTCCATACGGTAAAAGGTATGCCCCGGCTCCACCGATTCTGCAAGCTTCTCTACCGCCACGTTATCCCGCATATAATCGGTACGGCTGGTGGTTGTCACACTGGTGACCGTGGTGTTCACGGCTGCCTCAATGGACACAATTGCCAGCGTATAGAGCAGGGCCGCACCGTACCTTCCGGAGCCTTTTCGATACAGCCAGATTCCGCCAAGATACAGCCCCAGAAACAGGATCGCCACATAATATACGATAAAATGAAAATGTTCCTGCGTCACCAGCTTTTGTGCCAGAACCACAAATCCCACTGCTCCCCAGAATGCCTTCAGGATATGGCTCCAGGGCACTTCTTTCAGATGCATATATGCCTGATAGCTCATAAGCAGCACCAGAAAAATATAAATGAAGGACTGTCTGCAGGGCAGACTGTTGGGATAATGGAAGCCATGCCAGATAAAATTCAGCATGTTCATGGAAAAGCTGGCGAAAAACAGTAACAGCAGCACACCGTAAACGGCCTTTTCCTTTCCGCGAATCCTTCTCTGGGAAAAATACAGGCTCATCAGCATCAGGACCGCCACACCACAGTAAATATTCGGCCAATGATCCAGACCGATCTCTGTCTCCACGTTGCCGATGTGGCGGGCTATCATATCAAAAATCGGAAAATACTGCGTAAAGGTTTTCGGGAAATTGAAATTTCCCGATGCTGTCGCCTGGAGTGCATATATCTCCGGAAGCAGAACCACAGCAGCCAGACCACCCGCAAGCAGCGAATAAACGGTAAACTGGAATGTACGGCTGACAAATTTCTCCCAGCTGAGCTCTTGTTCCAATATGAGAAGTGCTATAAAATAAAGCACCATAAAAATACAGGTCATAATGGAAATATAATAATTGGAAAAAATCGAAAGCCCCAGCGTCACGCAATAAAGCAGCCCTTTTCCTTCATGCACCAGCCTTTCCAGTCCCAGAACAATCAGCGGGAACAGAAGAATGCAGTCCAGCCACATGATATTCCAGCTGTACGCCGCCATATAACCGCTCAGCGCGTAGAAAATGCCGAAGAAAGCAATTCCAAAATCACAGGTTTGACAGTGTTTTCTCAGATAATATGCCATCGTAAGACCGCTCAGGCCAATCTTCAGCACGATGGAATAAGTCATGAATTCTATCACCAGGCCGGACGGACATAAAATCAGAAGCCAGTTCAGCGGGCTTGCCAGATAATAGGCATAGAGAGCCGCAAAATTCACACCCATACCCACATCCCAGCTGTAAAGCAAACTGCCGCCATGCTTCAGTTTATCCTGAAATTCTGAAAAAAACGGCGCATACTGATGATACATATCCGTCCGAAGGAAAGATTCTTCTCCGAACGGAAAGATTCCGCGCTGAACAAAGATGATGATCATGATCACAACCGGTACGAGGAATGCCGCTATCAGCCCGTCACAGGAACGAACCCGGCGTGCTGTCTGCGCCGCATTCAACCGTTGTTCCCTCTGCGGCTGTTCCTTGTTTCTGTGGTACCCGGTCCACTCGCTGCGCAGTTCCGCCGCTTCCAGCCACAATTCCATTTTTTTCTCCTCCGGCACCTCCGCGGATTTCTCCTCCGCCAACACCTTCTCCGGTTGCTCCTCCTCAGCAGCTGCCGCTTCCGCTCCCATCGGATTCGCATTCTTATTCATAAGTAAGTCCTCTAACTCTCTCGTAATCCGGCCGAGTTCTCCATTTTCCATATCCGGTTCTCCTTGCTCACGATGTCTTTCTGAATATAAACCATTTGCTGAACAGGTAATTGAGGATCAGTGAGATTGCAGAAACAGCGACCTTGCAGAGAAAATCCTGTTGAATCCCCATCCCGTCGATCAGAACAATCATGGCTGCCATCGTGAAAAGCCCGGTTGCCACACGACAGACCACAAATGGCACAAATTCCGCCCACACCTTCCCCGGATGCAGATCCAGGCTGTGAAACACAAACAGCTTATTGGTTACGAAAGCAAACAGCACGGCAGCTGCCCAGGCACCTGCCGTGGCCAGCCGATAGTCTGTCCCGGCACGCCGCATGAGCCAGTAGCTTCCCCAGTCCGTCAGCGTTGTCAAAACTCCGAATATTAAATAGGAGACAGTTTCCCTGTTTACAAATCTGTTCCACAATCGATTTAACATAGCAGTTTCTCCCATATTTAGTCTATTGTATTATAGGTCAGACAACGTAAAAAGTAAAGGGGCTTATCTCTTGTATCTGTCTGATAACTATGGTAAAATACCATTTAAAGAATGTAAAACAATCTAGGAGGGGTCATATATGTTTGGATTTTTTAAAAAGAAAAGTGCACCAAAAGAGCTCAAAGCCATGATTAATGGCACGGTTATTTCCGTCACAGAGGTGAAGGATGATGTGTTCTCATCCTGCATGCTCGGCAAGGGAATCGCCATTCATCCGACCGACGGCACCGTAGTTGCTCCGGCAGACGGTGAGATTACCGTCACCATGGAAGGGACCAATCACGCAGTCGGAATCCGCGTTGCTGAGAACTTTGATCTGCTGATTCACATCGGTATCGATACGGTTTCCCTGAACGGGGAAGGCTTTACTTCCTATATTAAGATGGGTCAGAAAGTCAAAGCCGGTGACAAGCTGATCACCTTTGATAAAGCACTGGTAGAATCGAAAGGTCTCTGCTCAGATGTTATTCTGATCGCACTGGACAATCCGGAGCTGCCGGCCCTGACTTATCAGACCGGTATCCCTGCAAAAGCCGGTGAGACCGTAGTGGCAACCTGGTAAACCGATCCGACAAGTGACGGATGCACAGATAGAAACCGCCAGAATCCTTCCGAAATATCTCCGGACGGATCTGGCGGTTTCTTTTTTCTTATGCCTGAGCAGCCTCGTTCTTTTTCCGGTCTGCCAGTATCTTATCCACGCTGACCAGTTTCACGCAAAGCGCAAACAGTTCCATCGCCTGAATCAGATCAGATAACGGCGGATAGGACGGAGCAATACGAATATTACTGTCGTGCGGATCCTTGCCATACGGATAAGTCGCACCGGCACCGGTCATCACCAGCCCTGCCTTCTTACATCTTGCCACAATATCCTTCGCACATCCCTCCAGAGAATCAAAGGAAATGAAATAACCACCCTTCGGTCTGGTCCAGCTTCCAATCTCCAGTCCGCCCAGTTCGCGGTCCAGAACATTGACCACGCCCTCAAACTTCGGACGCAGGATATCCGCATGCAGGCGCATATGCTCTACCATGCCGTGAATATCTCCGAAATAGCGTACATGACGCAGCTGGTTTACCTT
>JALFHZ010000114.1 GCA_022776445.1 Lachnospiraceae bacterium | reverse complement strand
TAAAGCCTGCTTTATTTTCCTTCAGGCGATGGGAAAAGCAGCGGAGTCTACAGCATTGTCCATGATTCGTGAAGTTGTATTCGGCGTGGGCTTTGCGCTGCTTCTGCCTGTATTCTTTGGATTGAATGGTGTCCTTTATTCCATGCCCGTATCCGATCTCCTGACGTTTCTGGTAGCCGTATTCCTGATTTTTGGAACCTACAGGGATCTGAAACGGTAAGATTCCGGAAGAAATTTTCCGAAGGATAAGTATTGCAATATATGCGCGTGTGTGCTATTGTATCAGCAGCAGGTTCAGACAGCAGCGTGCTGTCCGATTAAAAGGGAAACAGGTGCAAATCCTGTACGAACTCGTCACTGTAAGCGTGGAGTGCAAGGCCATTTATGTCACTGAGCAATCGGGAAGGCGGCCTTTCATGAAGATCCGTAAGTCAGGAGACCTGCCTGAAAAATGGAGTGGGATTTTTCCGCCGGCCACGAGTAATTGGTCGCAAGCCGATATATAATGAAACGACACGCCTTCAGAGAGCTACGGATTTTAAGAAGGTTTCTTTTGTTATACGTTTACTGCGCCCTTTACTGATGATATCAGAAAGGGCGTTTTTTGTGCCGGAATCCAGCTCCTGTTTATGAAATGCTCTCTGCGAAATAACAGGGAAGAAAAGAGGAGAATTCATGATGAAGAGAAAATTTGCTGCTGTGTTGTTGACAGTTTCCATGAGTGGTGCGCTGGTGATGACCGGATGTTCTGCACAGAGTGCAGGTACACCATCTGCGACTGAAGCTGAGAGTACAGAGGCGCAGGAGACTGTAAAAGAGGAGACCGAAAAAGGAGAGACGGCGGATGCTGACCAGGAAGCAGCGGACCGGGTGGCGGCATTGATTGATGCGATCTATGTACAGAAACGAACCGAGGATACCGATGCGCAGTGCGCAGAGGCGAAGGAGGCGTGGGACGCACTGACGGACGAACAGAAGCAGCTGGTGGAAGGAAAAAATGCGGATCCGGATTATTTCGGTCGGGATACCGGAGATGCGTCGAAGGACGATCCGCGCAATCAGGATGAGATCGGAGAAAATGAGATTCTGGTAGTCAGTTTCGGAACTTCGTTCAATGACAGCCGGGCTGCGGACATCAAGGGGATCGAGGATGCCTTGCAGGAGGCATATCCGGACTGGGCGGTAAGGAGAGCATTTACGGCTCAGATTATCATCAACCATGTACAGGCCAGAGACGGGGAATGTATCGATAATATGGATCAGGCGCTGGAGCGCGCTGTATCCAACGGAGTGAAGAATCTGGTGGTGCAGCCGACCCATTTGATGCACGGTGCGGAGTATGATGAACTGATGGAGTCACTGGAAGCATACCGGGATCAGTTTGTCTCCGTAAAAGTTGCAGAGCCGCTTCTCGGAGAAGTGGGTGCAGATGCGACTGCGATCAACGAAGATAAAAAGGCAGTTGCTGAGGCCATTACCGCAAAAGCAGTGGAGACCGCAGGCTATGACAGTCTGGAGACTGCAAAAGAAGACGGAACCGCATTTGTATTTATGGGACATGGTACTTCCCATACGGCAAAAGTTTCCTACAGCCAGATGCAGACCCAGATGGGAGAACTTGGCTATGACAATGTATGGATCGGAACCGTAGAGGGAGAACCGGAGGAGACTTCCTGTGAGGCTGTGATGGAAGCTGTTGCGGATGCCGGCTATAAGAAAGTAATCCTTCGTCCGCTGATGGTAGTTGCCGGAGACCATGCCAACAATGACATGGCTGGCGAAGAGGAAGATTCCTGGCTCAGCATGTTTCAGGCTTCCGGAAACTTTGACAGCGTGGAAACGCAGATTGCCGGACTTGGTGAAATTGACGCAATTCAGAAAATTTACGCAGCGCACACTGCGGATGCGATGCAGAAATAGGAGGCAGCTGCTGTGAGACGAAAAGTAAGGAGTATATTGGGGATACTGCTTCTGTGCTGCGCGCTGCTTTCCGGCTGTGCAAAAACAGGCAGTGTGCGGGAGACAGAGCCAATGGTGTCGGAGAAAGCCCCTGAACTGCCGGACGGAACCTATACGGCAGAATTTCGCACGGACAGCGGGATGTTTCATGTAAATGAAGCCTGCGACGGAAAAGGAACGCTGACCGTACAGGATGGGAAGATGACGATCCATGTCTCGCTGACCTCGAAAAATATTGTGAATCTCTATCCCGGTCTGGCGGAAGATGCCGGGAAGGAAGGAGCAGAGCTTCTGGAACCGACGGAGGATACGGTAACCTACAGCGACGGCATGAAGGAAACGGTGCATGGTTTTGATATTCCGGTCCCTGTGCTGGATGAGGAATTCGATCTGGCACTGCTTGGAAAAAAGGGAACCTGGTACGATCATAAGGTTTGTGTGACTAATCCGGAATAAGGGGCGGCAGGGTAAATCAGTGATCCGAAAGAAAGGATTCGAAGCTATGGTTTTGCATTTCAGGGGAAAACGGTCCTGATTGGATGAGAAGGACAGTCAGAGATTGCCACGGAATAAAATAACACGGCACCGGATAAGCCACCGACGCATAAACTGATATTAAGTATATGCGGTCAGGTGGCTTTCTTTGAAAACTTTTCCAAAACCGTTGTCCGCGAGCGAAGAAAAAGAATGCCTTTTGCGCTGCAAAGCGGGGGATCAGGAAGCGCGCAGTCTGCTGATTGAGCGCAATATGAGACTGGTCGCTCATGTGGCAAAGAAGTATCAGAATACCGATTATGAGATGGATGATTTGCTTTCTGTCGGAACCATCGGACTGATTAAAGCAGTGAATACGTTTCATGTGGATCGCGGAAGCAGGCTCGCAACTTATGCGGCCAAATGTATTGAGAATGAAATTCTTATGCTGCTTCGTGCCAGCCGGAAATATGCGCGGGAAATTTCTCTGTATGAGCCGATTGGCGTGGACAAAGACGGAGAAGCAGTCAGTCTCGTGGATGTGATTGAGATTGAAAACCGGGAAGTGCTGGAGGATTTGATTATGGATCAGGATATACAGGAACTGTATGAAGCGGTGGGAGAGTGTCTGAAGGATCAGGAAAAACAGGTGGTCAGCATGCGGTATGGATTGTTTGGAAAGAAGGCACAGACGCAGAGGGAGATCGCGGCGGCGATGGGGATATCCCGGTCGTATGTTTCCCGCATCGAGAAAAAAGCTCTTGCAAAACTGAGGCATCAGCTGGAACGGAATATTTAAAGAATGTCACCATGGTCTGGTGTCAAATCTGCTTTTCTATTCGTTGAAAAATACGATTCTCATACCTTATAATCAAGTTATCAGAGAAAATAACTGGCCGGTTATACCCAACAGATGGATTACAATAAAAGACGAAATTTGTAATATTCATATTGTGGTTTACAGAAATATCGTTTACAATGAAACTGTATTACAATGTTTGGAAATGACAGGAGAGTTGTAATGTACGAACATAAGAAACAGAAGATTCTGATTGCAGATGATTCTGAAATCAATCGTACCATTCTGGTTGAGCTTCTTGAGGAGCAGTATGATATTGCGGAAGTGGATAACGGTGCAAAGGCGGTTGCTTTCCTGGAGGAGCATGCCTCGGAAATTTCACTCATTTTGCTGGATATTGTGATGCCGGAGATGGATGGATTTGAAGTTCTGGCGTTTATGAACAAATACCATTGGATCGATGACATCGCGGTGATTATGATTTCGTCCGAAAATGTATCCTCCTATATCAACCGGGCTTATGATTTCGGTGCGACTGATTTTATCAACCGTCCTTTTGATGCAGCTGTTGTCCGCCACCGTGTCAACAATACCATGCTTCTCGCCGGCAAACAGCGGCGGCTGGAAGAAATTGTGACCGACCAGATCTATGAAAAAGAAAAAAGCAGCCGTCTGATGATTTCGATTCTCTCTCATATCGTAGAGTTCCGAAATGGTGAGAGCGGTCTCCATGTTCTGCATATTAATAACATTACGGATATGGTGCTGAAGCATCTGATTCAGAAGACGGATCGTTATCCGCTGACGCTTCCGGAGATTACCATGATCAGTACGGCATCTGCCCTGCATGACATCGGTAAAATCGCCAGTCCGGAAAAAATTATCAATAAGCCGGGCAGACTTACGGCGGAAGAGTTCGATATCATGAAAAGCCATTCCATGATCGGATCGGAAATGCTGTATGAACTGCCGGAGAAGCAGAGAGAGGAGCCGTTGGTCAAAGCGGCTTATGAGATCTGCCGCTGGCATCACGAGCGCTATGACGGGGGCGGATACCCGGATGGGCTGGTCGGGGACCAGATTCCGATCTCCGCGCAGGTTGTGGCCCTTGCAGATGTCTATGATGCCCTTACCAGTGAACGGTGCTATAAGGCGGCTTATTCTCACGAAACGGCAATGAATATGATATTGAGCGGGCAGTGCGGCGCTTTCAACCCGATTTTGCTGGAATGCTTTCAGGAACTGGGAGAACGTCTGAAGGAAGAAGCCAAATTGCTGTCGTTTTCGGACAATGAAGAACGAAGTATCCGGAATATGGCAGAAGAAGTACAGCGTTATGACCTGTCATCCTCCAACCGCCTGTTCCGGCAGCTGGAGTATGAGCGCCAGCGCTTCCAGTTCCTGTTTTCATCTTCGGATGATGTGGTTTTTACCTATACGGTATCGCCTCCTGTTCTGAATGTGAATGAGCGCGGAATGAGCCGGCTTGGGTTGAATCATTCGGTGGTGGATCCGCTGCATCAGCCGGATCTTCCGGTCAGTGCAGAGGAAGGGGGGCTGGATCGGCTGCGGGAGAGTCTCCGCGCCGCGACGCCGGATTATCCGACGGTCATAATCGATATGCAGCTGAAAACCGGGGAGGAATCCCGATGGTATCACTGCATCTGCAGTGCAATCTGGAGTAATGCGGGGGATGAGAACTATACGGGCGTGGTCGGAAGTCTGAGGGATATCAGTGAACAGTATGGACAGAAACTGTTTCGGAATGATTTCTGTTCCATGACAGGCAAGGAAGTCTGGGTGCTGATGAAATATCTGGAAATTGTATTTGACACGGTACGTCTGGTGGATGCGACGGTCACTTATCAGCTTACAGTGACGGAAGACGGCAAGCTGGAACAGTCCCGCTATCACTGCTATGCAACCTGGAACCGGGGCAGGCGATGCGAAAACTGCATTTCCGCAAAATGTCTGTTCAGCAAATCCCGGCTGGCCAAGTTTGAATTTGTAAACGATGAAATCTATCATGTTTTTTCGATTTATGTGGAAGTTGACGGGCGCCCATATGCACTTGAGATGGTAAGCCGTATAACGGATGACACGCTGATCAGCGGGTACGGAAAGGAAGAGCTGGTGAAATCCATTTCCAGCCACAACAGCAAGCTTTATATGGATCCGGTGACCGGTATCCGCAATCGGAGATATTATGATGAACAGCTGAGCGGCTTATGGAACATTCAGGGGGTTGCGCTGATCGATGTGGACAATTTCAAGAACATCAACGACTGCTATGGTCATCTGACCGGTGATATGGCGCTGCGCCTCATATCCAAAACCATCTATTCCTGTCTGCGAAAGACGGATGTGGTGGTGCGTTACGGAGGCGATGAGTTTGTAATCGTTTTTCAGCATATTCCGAAGCAGGTTCTGGAACAGAAGCTGGAAGAAATCCGCCTGGCGGTGCATCAGCTGGTGATGGAAGAGTGTCCGAAGATCCGGTTCTCCGTCAGCATCGGCGGTGTCTTCGGCCCCGGCAAAACCAATGCCATGCTCCGGTATGCCGACCGGCTGATGTATCAGGCCAAGGCGGAGAAAAATTATGTGGTCGTACAAAATATGGAAAACAGAAAAAACAGCTGATATCAGGACTGACCGCGCAATGCGGTCAGCTGCTCATCAGCTGTTTCATTACAAAAGCGTAGATCTCCTGGCTGTGTGCTTTCCAGTGTGAGCACATAAGCTCGGCCTGCTCCTTGTCAGGAACGGAAAGGTTCAGCTCAATGAGGGTGGATTTGCCCTCACGGACTTCACAGTGGACAACGTAATCCTGATTGGTGGATTTGTAATAGTCAGCTACGTTGCCGACTTCGTTGCGCATGCGGAACCGGTTCTCCTTCAGATACTGGTCCATGTCCTCAACGATGGCGGGAGAGATGTTCTTGCCGAAAAAGTTCAGCGTATCTTCACCTTCTTTGGTGATCTCGTAGCGGGTGCTGTTGTGTGTGGATTCCGTATGGATCAGGCCGGACTCCTGGAGTTCATTCAGCGCCTGCTGAAGGGTAAAGTAGCTGGCATACTCGTGCTGCAGGAAAAAATCCGTCAGCTGCGCATTCGTCAGGGGAAAATTCACCTGCTTCAGCATATAGAGGTTCATCAGCTTATAAAGGGTCATGGGTTCCGATAACATATGCTCACGTCTCTTTCATCATTTTGTTACGTTTTTCTTAATCATACCAATTTAATCCTTTTAAATCAAGAGAAAATATGCTAAGATAATGTGGATAATGAGCAATGAGACAGGTGAGGCACTATGAGAGAAAGAATTAACCGCCTGGCGAAGGGGATGATCGATGCG
>JALFHZ010000111.1 GCA_022776445.1 Lachnospiraceae bacterium | reverse complement strand
ACCTATTTTAAAAAGACCAACATCCATATCATTCAGTGCGATGAACAGGTGCAGCAGGACCGTCTGATCACCGGCAGGGAAGAGATGGAGCAGTATATGGAGCAGTTCACAGTCATCGGTCAGGGCGGCACGGATTTTCGTCCGGCGTTTGAGCATGTAAATCAGATGGTCAGGCGGGGAGAATTCCATCACCTGAAGGGACTGCTGTATTTTACGGATGGGGAAGGAATCTATCCGGTAAAGCGGCCGGTTTATGATACAGCATTTGTGTTTGTGAAGGATCAGTATACGGATATTTCCGTGCCGCCGTGGGCAATGAAGCTGATTCTGGAGCCGGAACAGATTCAGGAGGATCAGAAATGAATATCAAACGGGCAAAACAGGAAATAAAGGATACAATTGCGGCGTATCTGATGAAAGATGAGTTTGGAAATTATGCGATTCCGGCGATCCGGCAGCGACCGATGCTTCTGATCGGACCTCCGGGAGTCGGGAAAACCCAGATCATGGAGCAGATTTCTCAGGAGTGTCAGATTGCTCTTGTATCCTATACGATCACGCATCATACCCGCCAAAGTGCAATCGGACTTCCGTTTATCGAGCGCAAGACTTATGGCGGCCGGGAATATGCGGTAACGGAATATACCATGAGCGAGATTGTAGCCGCAATCTACAACAAGATCGAGCAGACCGGGATGCCGGAAGGCGTGTTGTTTATTGATGAGATCAACTGTGTGTCAGAGACGCTGGCACCGACTATGCTGCAGTTTCTGCAGGGAAAGAGCTTCGGTAATCACAAAATACCGGAGGGATGGATCATTGTGGCGGCAGGCAATCCGCCGGAGTACAACAAATCGGTTCGGGAATTTGATATTGTGACGCTGGACCGGATACGCAGCATTCAGGTGGAGCCGGATTTTGACGCATGGAAGGAATATGCGCAGCAGGCGGGGGTTCACCCGGCGATCTGTTCGTATCTGAATGTGCGGCGGCAGCATTTCTGCCGGATTGAGACGACGGTGGACGGCAAGCTGTTTGCAACCCCGAGGGGCTGGGAGGATTTGTCACAGCTGATTGAGGTATATGAGAAGCTGGGGCAGAAGATTGACCGGGATGTGGTGATGGAATATATCCAGTTCCCGAAGATAGCGAAAGACTTTGCCAATTATCTGGAGCTGTATTACAAATATCAGAATGATTATCAGGTGGAGGAGATTCTTGCCGGATCCATTCCGCAGGGAGCGCTGGATAAGCTGGAGAGGGCTCCGTTTGATGAGCGGATCAGTGTGGTGAGTCTGCTGCTTTCCGGTTTGCATGAACAGTTCCGGAACGTATGCCGGACGGAAGAAATGCTGGAGCTTCGGATGCGGAAACTGCGCGAACTGCATGAAGGAGAAGGCGATACAGCGGCTGAATCTGTACTTCAGATGTTTGCGTCCATGCTGGAGTCATTTCAGCAGGAGCGCGTGCAGAAGCAGGAAAGCGGACTGCTTTCCCGGATAGAGCTGCGGCAGATTCTGACGGTTACGGCTATGCTGGAGGAGGATCTGCATGCGCTTCGCGGGGCAGGTCCTGCGGACGCGGAGGCTGCGTGGGAGTTCCTGCGTGAGCGTTTTGCGGCGGACAGCGACCGGTATGAGGAATTGCTGGATACGGCAGGCGGAATGCTGGAGCATGCCTTTGACTTTATGGAAGCGGCTTTTGCGGGAAGCCAGGAAATGGTGCTGTTTGTGACCGAACTGAACACCGGATTTTACAGCGTGCGCTTTTTACAGGAGTATGAGTGCGAGCGGTATTATCAATACAACAAGAACCTGCTGTTTTCTGATGAGGAGCAGGAGCTTGAAACATTATTGAAGGGAGAAAGATTATAGGATGTTAACAGCTTTTGGTGGAATGGCGGCAGGCATGCTGCAGGCAGCTGCGGAGAATGCGGAAACAACGGCGGCTCTGCTGGAATTGGAGACAGAAGCAGTGTCGGTGCAGCTGCAGGAGGATCTGGCACAGCTCAAGCCCAATGTGATTCTGGAAACGGTGCAGAGCTGGACCCCGGCGCTTCTGAGTTTCGCATACCGTCTGGTGATTGCAGCCCTGATTGTTCTGATTGGTATGAAGGTTATCCGAGTAATAAAGGGAATTCTGAAACGAAGCTTTGAACGGATGAACATGGATGTCAGTGTGAGCAAGTTCCTGCTGTCGGTAGCAAACGCGGTGATGTATGCGCTGACCCTGTTTATTGCGGCGGATAAGATTGGAATTCCGTCCGCTTCCATTATTGCTCTGCTTGGTTCCGCAGGACTGACCGTTGGCCTTGCTCTGCAGGGAAGTCTGGCGAATGTGGCAGGCGGTATTCTGATTCTGGTAACCCGCCCGTTTGCGGTGAATGATTATGTAATCTGTGCAGGAATGGAAGGAACGGTACATAACATCGGACTGACCTATACCACGCTGATTACCGTAGACAATAAGAAGATTACGATTCCGAACGGCACGATCTCCAATACCACGATTGTCAATGTGACCTCACAGGACAAACGGCGCGTAGATGTGGAAGTGGGCATCGGGTATTCTTCCGATATGAAGCGGGCGAAAGAAGTCATCCGCCGTGTGTATGAGAACCATCCAAAGGTGCTTGTCGAAGAAGGAATTACGGTGTTTGTAGGCTCGCTGGCAGACAGTGCGGTGATGATCGGCGGACGCGGATGGGTGAAGACAGAAGATTACTGGACCGTTCTCTGGGATGTGACGGAGCAGATCAAAGAGGCGTTTGACGCAGAGGGAATTGAGATTCCGTTTAATCAGATGGATGTGAATATCCGGACGATGGATGCTGGAAAATAAGGCAGAGAAAAATTTAAAAAAATTAGCACTCACCTCTTGACAGTGCTAACAACATGTGTTATATTTCTGCTATAACAAGGTGGACGATAGAAGACGACACTGTCAAAGAAATGGAGGCAGAGTTATGAACATTAATAAATTTACACAGAAGTCCATGGAGGCAGTTCAGGGATGTGAGAAGCTGGCGTACGAATACGGCAATCAGCAGATTGAACAGGAGCACCTGTTCTACAGTCTTCTGACGCTGGATGACAGCCTGATCCTGAAGCTGCTGACCAAGATGGGCATTCAGAAAGAACAGATCATCAATGAGGCGGAGCAGAAACTGGCAGGACTTCCGAAGGTAAGTGGAAGCAGTCAGGTTTATATCAGCGCGGATCTGAACAAAGTGCTGATTAACGCCGAGGATGAATCCAAAGGCATGGGCGATGAATATGTATCGGTGGAGCATATTTTCCTTGCCATGATAAAATACGCAGACCGGACGATGAAGGAGTTATTCCGCCAGTATGGCATCACCAGAGACAGCTTCCTTCAGGCGCTTTCTACCGTACGGGGCAACCAGCGGGTAGTCAGTGACAATCCGGAAGCAACTTACGATACACTGGAGAAATACGGCTATGACCTGGTGGAGCGTGCGCGCAGCCAGAAGCTGGATCCGGTGATCGGCCGTGACAGTGAGATCCGTAATGTGATCCAGATTCTGTCACGTAAGACGAAGAACAACCCGGTTCTGATCGGCGAGCCTGGCGTCGGTAAGACGGCAGTCGTAGAAGGACTTGCACAGCGTATCGTCCGCGGTGATGTGCCGGAAGGACTGAAGAACCGCAAGCTGTTTGCACTGGATATGGGTGCGCTGGTGGCTGGTGCCAAATACCGCGGTGAGTTCGAGGAGCGTCTGAAAGCCGTTCTGGAAGAGGTGAAGAAGAGCGAAGGACAGATCATTCTGTTTATCGATGAGCTGCATACCATTGTGGGTGCGGGCAAGACGGAAGGCTCTATGGATGCAGGCAACCTGCTGAAGCCGATGCTGGCGCGTGGTGAACTGCATTGTATCGGTGCGACGACACTGGATGAGTACCGGAAGTATATTGAGAAGGATGCTGCACTGGAGCGTCGTTTCCAGCCGGTTCTGGTTGATCAGCCGACGGTGGAGGATACGATTTCCATCCTGCGTGGTATCAAGGAGCGCTACGAGGTATTCCATGGTGTCAAGATCACCGACTCCGCGCTGGTTGCAGCGGCTGTATTGTCAGATCGGTATATTACCGACCGTTTTCTGCCGGATAAGGCGATCGATCTGGTGGATGAGGCATGCGCTCTGATCAAGACAGAGCTGGATTCCATGCCGACAGAGTTGGATGAACTGTCCCGAAAGATTATGCAGATGGAGATTGAGGAGACGGCTCTGAAGAAAGAGACAGACCATTTAAGCCAGGAACGTCTGGACGAACTTCAGAAGAATCTGGCAGAGCTGCACGATGAATTTGCAGCTAAGAAGGCACAGTGGGAGAATGAGAAGTCTTCTGTAGACCGCCTGTCCGCACTGCGTGAAGAGATTGAACAGGTGAACCGTGATATCGCTCAGGCGCAGCAGAAGTACGATCTGAATAAGGCGGCTGAGCTGCAGTATGGCAAACTGCCGCAGCTGCAGAAGGAACTGGCAGCAGAAGAAGAGAAGGTGAAGAATCAGGATCTGAGTCTGGTACACGAGAGTGTGACCGAAGACGAGATTGCGAGAATCATCTCCAGATGGACCGGAATCCCGGTGAGCAAGCTGAATGAAAGCGAGCGAAGCAAGATTCTGCATCTGGATGAAGTGCTTCACAAGAGGGTAATCGGACAGGATGAAGGGGTTCAGAAGGTAACGGAGGCGATCCTCCGTTCCAAAGCCGGCATCAAGGATCCGACCAAGCCGATCGGCTCTTTCCTGTTCCTTGGTCCTACCGGTGTCGGCAAGACCGAACTAGCGAAAGCTCTGGCAGAGGCGCTGTTTGACGATGAGAACAATATGGTTCGAATCGATATGAGTGAGTACATGGAGAAGCATTCCGTGGCACGTCTGATCGGTGCGCCTCCAGGATATGTGGGTTATGATGAGGGCGGTCAGCTGACTGAGGCAGTCCGTCGGAAACCATATTCGGTAGTCCTGTTTGATGAGGTCGAGAAGGCACATCCGGATGTATTCAATGTACTCCTGCAGGTACTGGATGATGGACGTATCACGGATTCTACCGGTAAGACTGTGGACTTTAAGAACACGATCCTGATCATGACTTCCAATATCGGGTCTCAGTATCTGCTGGACGGTATTGATGCGGACGGCTCCATCAAGCCGGAAGCGGAAGAGATGGTAATGTCAGATCTGCGTGCTCATTTCCGTCCGGAGTTTTTGAATCGTCTGGATGAGATGATTCTGTTCAAGCCGTTGACAAAAGAGAACATCAGCCATATTGTGGATCTGATGATTGCTGATGTGAACAAGCGTCTGGCAGACAAGGAACTGCATGTGGAGCTGACCGAGAGCGCGAAGGATTTCATCACGGAGCGCGGTTACGATCCGGCATATGGTGCAAGGCCGCTGCGCCGGTATCTGCAGAAGCATGTGGAGACGCTGGCAGCGCGGATTATTCTGGAAGGCAATATCCGCCAGGGACAGACGATTGTGATCGATGCTTCGGAAGGAGCAGACAAACTGATTGCGTATGTGGAATAAAGGAAGGAGGCTGCTGTACTGTGATGGTGCAGCAGCCTCCCTCTCTTTTACAGTGTGATGGTTTTATAAACCATCTTTATTTGTTGATAATGGATAATCGTTTACATTTCCCCTTTTAAAATTGCAGAAAATGATGTAGAATAGACTGGACAGCAATTTCAGATATCGAAATCCCAGAAAAGCGAGAATGGTCATGAAGTCTATACGAAGAGAAATTCTGTGCAATCATCTTGTTCTGATTGTGTGCACCTGTATTTTTATTACACTGAATGTTCTTGCGCATGCAAGCACATCTTACCGATATTCCGGTATTCTGCAGGATTATCAGGAGGTCAATGAACTGGTTACGATCAATAATCGGCGGAAGACAGATTTTAAACTGTACTGCAAGCGGCATGAAGACGCGGTGCTGCAGCAATATTATGAAGAGTGTGAACTTTTGAATACCAGTCTGGAGGCATTGCAGGATAAGATGCAGAATGACAGATGGTGCAAGATGATGTACCGCATTGTCTGCCAGGTGGTACAGCATCGGGCAGAGGTGACTGAAGCGTACATTCAGCCCGGAATCCCCTATAATACCGGAATACTGGAGTATCTGGATGAGGCAGATCTGGAAATCGAGCGATGTCTGAATCAGCTGATCGGTCATTATCTGGAATATCTGAATACCTTGTTTGCACGTTACAGTCAGCAGGTGAAGCTGATGAATCTGTTTATCAACCTGATCGTAGCGGCCAGCTGTTTTCTGACGCTGACCCTGAACCATCGCGTCAGCAGCAAGATTCTGCAGTCTATTGAGCGGCTTACCAGCGCGGCCCGTGAGATTACGAACCAGAATTTTGGGGCTCCCGATATCGAGGAAACCGCGTTTATTGAGCTGAATCAGGTGTCAGGCGCTTTTGATAAGATGAAACACACGATCAGCCACATGATCACAGAACTGAAAGAGACACACCAGATGAAAGAACGTCTGGCAGAGGCGAAAATCCGCGAACTGCAGATGCAGATGAATCCGCATTTTCTGTTTAATTCCCTGAGTCTGGTGATTCGCAGCATTCAGCTGGGGGAGCGGGATACTTCGATTTTGCTGGTGAAAGCAATATCCAGAATCCTGCGAAGCAGTATTGAGATCAGGACTACAGCGATTCCGCTGGACGATGAGATTGAGTTGCTGCAGTCGTATCTCTATATCCAGAAACTTCATTTGAAAGGGCGCGTGACCTTTCGCCTGGACGTGAGGAAATCATTTGGAGAGGAGAATTTCATGATTCCTCCGCTGACGATTCAGCCATTGGTGGAAAACAGTATTCAGCACGGATTGAAGGATCGGGTCAGTGATGGCAAGGTTGAGATTCTGATTACGGAGAAACCGGATTATATGGAAGTGGTTGTAGCAGATAATGGCGTTGGTTTCCCACAGAAGGAAGAGCGGAAATCGGAGACCGGGCAGCAGAACACGGGTGTGCCGAAGACATCGATCGGTCTGAACAACGTTCGGGAACGCCTGAAGCTCTGCTACAGAAAAGACGATGTACTGCAGATTGAACGGGTGGATGGGTTTACCAGGATCACTCTGAAATTATATAAGTCGGAAATGGGAGGGAATGAACATGCTGCGTTTGATACTGGCAGATGATGAGCAATACGAACGGGAATATCTGGAGAGAGTGATCAGGGAAAATTATCCGAGTCTTCTGGAAATTGTATACAAAGCATCGGATGGTGTGGAACTGATGGAAAAACTGGAAGAATGTAAGCCGCATATCGTGCTTCTGGATATTAAAATGCCGCGTATGAACGGATTGGAGGCGGCAGAAGAAATTCGGAAACGTTTTCCGGATGTACAGATGGTCATTATCTCTGCTTACAGCGATTTTGCTTATGCGAAGCAGGCACTGCAGCTGGGAGTGACGGACTATCTTTTGAAACCTTATCTGGATTCGGAACTGCGGGAGACCCTGGACAAGGTGATCACACGGGCCAGAGAACGGGAGGACGCATTGTCTCTGCTGACCTATTCCTCTGGCGTTTCGGAGGAGGAACCGTTTGATTTTTATCAGGATATGGAGAAAGATCTGCTCTGGAACCTGTTTTTCCGCCGAAAAAGCGCAGAGGAATTAAAAAAGGAACTGGCCTGGTGGGGAATCGGCCAGGGCTGGTTGAAGGTGGTGCTGATTTCCAGTCCGGCGCTGATCACGATGGGCGGTTTTTCGCAGGAAGTACTGAAGAATTATTTTCACATGGAAGGAGTTACCGTACGGAACAGCATCTGGATGGATCAGATGGTTATCTGCCTGTATTCGGCGCAGGAGGATGCGTTTACGGAGCTGACGGGCTGTATTCGGCGTGCCAGGAATTATCTGACCGAAGAGAGCCAGATTCCGGTGGCTTGCGGTGTCAGCGGTATCTATCAGGGCATTGAGATGCTGCCGGATGCCTATGACGAAGCGGCAGCGTTTATCAGCGGATATGCTTCTCACGATATTCAGAAATCCTTTGTGGATATGACAAATGGAATGAAGCGGATCTGCGGGCTGGAAGATCAGATCATCGAAAGTCTGGTGAATCAGGATCAGGAGAAAAGTTCGGACGCATTGATTGCGTTGATTGAAGAACTGGAGATGCGTCTTATGTATCAGGATGTTTCTGTGAAACTGAATTTCGGACGCAGCCTTATGACGATTATTCGCGGAATCAACCGGGTGCCGGGAATCCGGATCAAGACATCGGAGGCGCTTACACAGTTTGAAAAACTGCGGCAGTTGAATCTGGACGGTGATAATCTGAAGTACCACGTTGAATTTTTTGCAGGTATGAAGATCCAGAAAGAGTAAGACCGGGAGGAAGGTATGAACAGGAACAGTCTGACGGCTGCGGTCGTGGCTGCGGCTTTGCTTGGCGGCAGCCTGGTCGGCTGCGGTCTGATGAGAAAAAATACAGAAGCGCTGATGGAGCCGGAGCCGGATTTTGTCCTTTGCTATGGAGAAGTCAATCCGGAGGGGCATATTATGACCGACTCAGCACAGTTTTTTGCAGATCAGGTAAAAGAGATGAGCGGTGGAAAGGTGATTATTGAAATCTATCCATCCGGTCAGCTGGGGGATGACGCGCGCTGCTATCAGGCAATGCAGATGGGAGCTCTGGATCTTTACCGGGGCAATGCGTCATCCCTGGTGGAGTGCGGCGATCCGATGATTACCGTACTGGCGCTCCCTTATATTTTCCGGGATCGGGAGCATTTCTGGAACGTGTGCGGCAGTGAACTGGGAGAACAGATTCTGGATGATATTCAGTCAAGCTGCGGAGGCATGATTGGACTTGCTTATCTGGATGAAGGGGCAAGGCATTTTTTTACAACCGATAAGCCCATTACACGATTGTCGGATATGAAGGGTCTTACCTTCCGAATGCAGGTTTCTGAAGTGATGATTGATACGGTGACTGCTTTGGGAGCGAAGGCGCTTCCGATCGCTTATGTGGAACTTTACTCGGCATTGCAGGCCGGGACTGTGGATGGTGCGGAGAATCCGGCACCCAGCTACTGGTCCAATCGGTTTTATGAAGTTGCCCCTTATTATGTCCTGGATGGGCATACGCATTCTCCGGGCGTGCTGATGGCAAGCGAGATCACCTGGAATCAGCTGGGCGAGGAATATCAGCAGATTCTGAGAGCTGCGGCGAAAAAGACCCAGGAATATAATAAGAAAGAAATCGAAAGAGCAGAGCAAAAGGCGCTTGAGTTTTTGAAAAACGTTGGTGTAGAGATTACCGAAGTGAAAGACCGGCAGGCGTGGGGGGATGCCATGGAACCGGTGTACCGCAAGCACGGAGCACAGTTTCTGGATCTGATTCAGGAGATCAGAAACAGCTACTGATCTTGTGCGTGGCTGTATGCAGAGATTATGGGAAAGAAGGAAGAGACAGATGAAAAAAGGAATTCTGAAACTGCCGGAGAACCGTGTTCGCAGAAATTATCTCGGCGGTGCCGGAATTGATGCACTGCATGGAAAGCAGGAATGTGTGGATGACAACCGACCGGAGGAGTGGGTTGGCTCTATGGTGGAGGCATCGAATCCGGGGATGGAGCAGATGAAACACGAGGGGCTGGCTGTGATTGAGACGGAAAGCGGAAGCCGGTTTCTCAGAGATATTGTGGAGGCGGAGAAGGACTATTATCTGGGCAGCAGCATTCACAAAGACGGATCCTGGCAGCTCAGTTTTCTGCTGAAGATCCTGGACTCTGCCATGCGTCTGCATGTTCAGGCACACCCGACGACCCGGTTTGCCAGGAATGTGATGGGAAAACCGTATGGTAAGCTGGAGTGCTATTATATCCTGCAGGTAAGAGCAGGGGTGGATCCGTATATCCGCCTGGGCTTCCAGCATGCACCGACCCGGGAGGAATGGCGGGAGATCGTGGAGCAGCAGGATGTGGAGCGGATGGATGGCTGCTTTGAGAAGATACCGGTGAAGCCAGGAGAAATCTGGTACATACCCGGCGGTATGCCGCATGCGATCGGAGAAGGAATTACAATGCTGGAGATCATGGAACCCTCCGACCTGGTGGTACGCTGTGAATTTGAACGGGAGGGAATCGTCGTTCCGGAAGGCGGGCGTTTCATGGGAAAGGGTCTCGACTTCTGTCTGGATATTTTTGATTATACGGAATATTCCAAAGAGGAAATCATGGAGAAATGCCGGATCCGGCCGGAGCTTGTGGAACAGTCAGAATCTATGGAGCGGCTGCGTCTGGTCGATGAAAAACGGACCCCGTGCTTTTTCGCAGATAAGCTGTGTGTATATCAGGAAGCAGAAGTCCGGCACAATCGGAAATTTACGCTGGGGGTAGTATGCAGCGGCGGCTGTACGATGGAATACGGCGATGAGCGGATATCACTGCGGCAGGGCGACAGCTTTATGATCGCGGCGGCGGTGGAAACATACCGGGTCATCGCAGAAGGAACTGTGGAACTGGTGATCGTTTATCCTGGTAAAGATATGGAAGCATAAAAAAGAAACGCAAGCGGGAAGAGAGGCATTCGGAGAAAATCCGGCAGCTTCTGGTCCCGCTTGTCTGGATCAGGATATCGTCAGGTTCTTCACGGAATTACGGATAACCAGAGAAGATTTAAACTCCGGCAGTTCCAGAAATGTTCCGGTTTCAATATAATGATGAATAAAATTGACTGCCGTGGAGGAAAGCTGTTTGACCGGTACAGACACGGTGGAAAGCGGAGGCGTGACAATATTTGCCATAATACAGTCATCATATCCGAATACGGAAAGATGATCAGGAATGCGAAGCCCCAGAATATAAGCAGCCCGGTAAATATTGAATGCAGTCATATCATTACAGGCGAAAATCGCTTCCGGGCGGTGAGGATTCTGAAGCATCTGGAGAATGGCATTGGTCGCAGCTCCGATATTTTCCGGGTTGATATCAAACAAAAGCGCCTGCGGATGACAGGTCAGATGATGTTCCTCCAGTGCCATCATCATGCCGTCATATCGTTCCCGGTAAGTGCTGTTTTCAAAGCCCTGAAAAATACCGCCGATATTTCTGTGGCCGAGTTTGATCATGTAGCTGACGGCCTCATAAGCGGATGTTTGATTGTTCAGCCGGATGCAGTGAGCCAGATCATCCTTAAAAGTCCGGTTTAGATATACGTAGGGGATCTGATATTCTGACAGTTTCATAATATGGGCATGTTCATCGGAAGTGGGAGTGATGATGACTCCGGCGATGTCCATGCCAATGACGTTGTCAATAAGCTGTTTCTCTTTTTCAAGACTGTATTCTGTATTGCTCAGATAAATGGTATATCCCTTCGCAGAAGCAAAGGACTCCATGTACTTCTCAAGTTTTGTATAATAGATATTCGTCAAAGATGGAAGAATCAGAGCCAGTGTCTGGCGGCGTCCGGTCTTCAGATTGACAGCCAGAGTGCTTGGGCGATAGTGCAGTTCTTCGACAGCAGCCATGATTTTCTGCCTGGTTTCTTCCTTCAGGTAGCCTTTGCCGGAAAGGGCACGGGAAACCGTACAGACAGAATAACCACTCATTTTTGCAACATCTTTGATGGTTGCCATTGTGCAATATCACCTCACTTGACCATAAAATATATCTAAGCATATCACTTCTATTTTACTATTCCACGGCAACAAAGTCAAAATGAAATGATAAAAAATTGAAAATATTTTGTTCTTTGTGAAGAATGTATAAAAATATCGCTAAAAAAATGTTAATATTTCCGGTGCAAAAGTGGTTGAAAGTTTTTAGGTAAACGATTATACTTTAGAAGCAACATGTAAACGTTTAGCGAAATGGGAGAGGCTAAACGAACGATAATAAAGAAAAGGGGTAAAACAAGATGAAGAAGAAAGCATTATTAGCAGGCGTTCTTACGATGGCAATGATGGCAGTGACCGCATGCAGCGGCATGCCGGGCATGGGCAATACGCAGACTGCAGCACCGGCAAAGGCTGAGGGCGGCGCAGCACCAGCAGCAGATACGGGGAAGGTATATGAATTAAAGATCTCTACTTCTCAGACAGAGCAGGCGCTGATCACCAGAAACTATCAGAAGCTGGCGGACGAGTTGAATGAGAAATCCGGCGGAAGACTGAAAGTAACCGTATTCCCGGCTGGTCAGCTTGGCAGTGACGAGGATGTTCTGGAGCAGGCAATCCAGGGTGCGAACGTGGCGGTAAATACCGATGCTTCCCGTATGGGACAGTATGTAAAAGATTTCTCCATTCTGATGATGGGATATTTTGCAGATAATTATGATGAATGCTATAAAGTAACTCAGACAGATACCTTCAAGGGCTGGACCGATACTCTGTCCAAAGATCACGGTATCAAGATCCTGTCCTTCACGTTCTACGACGGACCGCGTCACTTCATGACCAACAAGCCGATCAACTCCCCGGCTGACCTGGCAGGACAGAGAATCCGTACCATCGGTCAGGAAGTATGTACCGAGACCATCCAGGCTATGGGCGCAACTCCGATCTCCATGTCCTGGGGTGAAGTGTACAACGGAATCCAGTCCAAAGCACTGGAAGGCTGTGAGGCACAGAATACTTCCACCTATCCGTCCAGAATCTACGAAGTTACCAAATATCAGTCCAAAACCGGTCACTTCCAGCTGATGCAGGGTCTGGTATGCGGCCAGAGCTGGTTTGACAGCCTGCCGGAGGATCTGCAGACTCTTCTGGTAGAGACTTCTGTTGAAGTTGGTAAGAATACTGCAGCTGATGTTATGAAAGAGGCAGATGAAGCTGAGAAGAAGATGGTAGAGGCTGGCATGACCGTAGTTGAGCCGGATCTGGCACCGTTCAAAGAGGCTGTTGATCCGGTTTATGAGAAACTTGGATATGCAGAGCTGAGAGCACAGCTGTATAAAGAGATTGGCAAAGAAAACTAATCAACGGCTGCTTTTTGCGAAATTCGGAAAGGAAGCTTTAAGATGAAGAAAATTTCTAATTTAGTTTTAAGAGCCGAAGAAGTTCTTGCCGGGTGCATGTTATGCCTGATCGCAGTTCTGGTGTTCTGGTCTGCAATTGCAAGAACCGTCGGAATGCCGGTCAACTGGGCGCAGGATATCTCACTGCTGGCATTTGCGTGGCTGACTTTTATCGGATCGGATATCATTATCAAAACCGGTAACCTGATCCGCATTGATATGGTCGTGAATTTGTTCCCGAAGTCCATTCAGAAGATCCTGACTCTGATTTTTGACCTTATGATGCTGCTGTTTTTGCTGGTTCTGATTGTATATGGATTTATCCTGGTATCTCAGAGCTGGAACAGAACCTTCAACACGCTGAAACTGAGCTATGCATGGTGCACTCTGGCCGTTCCGGGCGGTGCCCTGCTGATGTTCTTCAGCGCGGTCGGAAAACTGATTGGCGATATCAAAGCACCGGTGAAAGGAGGAGCGAAGTAATGTTAAGTGCGATTGGATTCTTTTTGATATTATTGTTCCTTGGTATGCCGGTAGCATTTGCAATCGCGGTGTCGGGATTTGCTTTCTTCCTGATGAGACCGGAGATCCCGTGGACAATCCTGGTACAGAAATCTCTGTCCACCACCCAGTCCTTCACGATGCTTGCTATTCCGCTGTTCATTTTTGCGGGCAACCTGATGAACCACACCGGCATCACTTCCAGGCTGGTTAAGCTGGCAAATGTTCTGACCGGACACATGTATGGTTCCATAGGCCAGGTATCTGTAGTGCTTTCTACCCTGATGGGCGGTGTATCCGGTTCTGCAGTTGCAGATGCGGCGATGGAGTGCCGTATTCTGGGACCTGAGATGACCCAGCGTGGTTATGCACCCGGATGGGCTGCAGCGATCAACTGTCTGTCTGGTCTGATCGTAGCAACGATTCC
>JALFHZ010000104.1 GCA_022776445.1 Lachnospiraceae bacterium | reverse complement strand
GGCATCGCGCCGTGACCGCTCTTTCCGATAATTTTAATATTCATAAAGGCTGCAGAGGTATATCGGGGGCCTGGATCTACAGAGATGGTTCCACAGGGCAGCTGTGGAAAAATATGCATTCCCGCAACGGTGTCCAGTTTTCCCACTTTGCCGGAGGCCAGCACTTTTTTCGCCCCGTTCATGCTCTCTTCCGCCGGTTGAAAAATAAACTTTACCGTGCACTCCAGTTCATCCCGATGCTCCGATAGCACTTTCGCCGCAGTCAGCAGCATACTGATATGTCCGTCATGACCACAAGCATGCATGACTCCTTCATTTTCCGAGCGGAAAGACAGATCTTTTACTTCGTGGATAGGAAGAGCATCAATATCGCAGCGCAATCCGATTACCGGATGCTCCTTTTTCCCTTTTAATGTAGCGATCGTACCTGTCCCCGCTACTTCCTCATACGGAATTTCCATTTTAGTCAACTCCGCCCGGATCCGTTTCGCAGTCTCCACTTCCTTAAGGCTCAACTCCGGATGTCTGTGAAACTCACGACGCTTGCTCACCGCATAATCCTGATATTTTTTTACTTCTTCAATAACCTTCACACTTCACACCCTCTCTGTTTTCCATCCATATATGCAGACTGTCGTTTCTGTCAGAATGGACCATAACCAATTTGTACAGCAATGAAAAGGAATACCAGCTGCAGGATCACGAACATTCCATGCAGAGGCAGGATAAATTTGTACCAGCTCTTCAACGGCACCTTGCCCAGAGACAGATAGATCAGCAGAGTTCCGTTGGTAAACCAGAAGGTATTGGAGATGCCATCACCAAACTGGAATGCAAGAACAGCTGTCTGACGTGTGATGTTCAGCATATCTGCGAGAGGAACCATAATAGGCATGACCGCGGTTGCCTGACCGGAGCCGGAAGGAATCAGCGCATTGATGAAGAAATTGACAACAAACATTCCCACGGTGCTGACATAGGCAGAAGCTCCTCTCATCAGACTGGAAAGTCCGTGAACCAGCGGATCTATCAGACCGCCGCTTGTCATGGTCCACTGAACCGCTCTTGCGACACCGATGATCAGTGCACCGGCAAACGCGCCTTTCGCACCATCCAGGACCATATTAATGGCACTGGTAATATCAACACGATTAATGACTGCCACGATCACTCCACCGATCAGGAAAAGTGTTGCCATTTCGGTATAAGACCATTTCAGATTCAGAATACCATAGATCGTAATAACAATGGTAACTGCCAACACTACAAATGACAGTTTCTTAGGAATATCAAACTTCAGGTTCGGATCCACCGGAATGCGCAGGGAAGAAGTATCCACATCCTTTACCAGGCTCTTGGAAGGATCTTTTTTAACCTTATTGGCATAGCGCATTACCCATGCCAGGCTCAGAATCCACACACAGATCAGAGCGACAAAACGAAGCTGCCATCCGGAGAACATGGGAAGCTCTGCAATGGTGTGAGAAATACCTACGGTAAAGGTATTAAAAGGTGCAACTGCAAAGCTGATCAGACATGCAAAACCGGAGATTGCCATACCTACCAGAGAATCATACCCAAGTGAAATTGCCAGGGAAATAATGATCGGCACAAAAGGAATAATGTGTTCGCTCCATCCCAGAATACCACCGAAAATGAAGAACACAATCATAACAACTGCAATAATCAGCTGACTGCTCAGTTTCTCAGAGGCTTTTAAAACACTGTTAATGGCTGCGCCGATGGTATCTGTTTTCTTATAAATCTCAACGACACCACCGATGATCATGATACAGAACATCATATTAGCTGTTGCGGTAAGGCCTTCCGGAATGGACCGGAACATATTAAAAAATGAAACTGGCGTTCTCTCAACAGCATGATAGCTGTCCGCAAGAACACGCGTAACACCATTTACCGTCTCACGTTCATAAGCTCCCGGAGCAACAAAGTAAGAAACGATCGTACACGCCAGAATCATCAGAACCAGCGGTATGAACGGATTCATTGTCCTGCTCTCTTTTTTCTTAGTATCTTTACTCATGTTTTCCCCTTTCCCTGATGGAGAATAAAATCAAAAATAACGGATAATATTTTCCACCAGTTCCAACATTTTCTTCAGATCTTCAACTACAACATATTCCCTTGTACTGTGTGAATGAAAAATATTCAGTCCGAGCGGAACTGTTCGAATTCCAAGCTGACTGGTCCAGGTTGCATCCAGAACACCAAATGACCTCGCCGGTACCATGGGAATTCCCGTTTTTCGGTAAATGACCTCCAATCGTTCCAGCATATCCGTATTTCCGCTGAAATCTGCCTCCGGTACGCTCAGTTCTTCCCGCAGATTGCATTTGCATCCCATTTGCTCCGCCGTCGTTTCCACAATTCTCCGTATGTCCTCCCGCGCTTTTTGCAGTGTCTTCTGTCCAAAACAGCGCACTTCCACATCAAAGCGTGCATACTTGGGAATTGCATTGAAAGGCGACAGGGATACCAGATCAAACACATTGATCCTGAGATCCTCGTTAATCCACCCGGTAGGGATCTGATGAATGATCTCCACCGCAGTCATCAACGCATTTACTCCCGGTTCTTCACTGCGTATCACATGAGCAGCCCGACCGATCAGCTCCACGTTGAAATTCATCCTGGCCGGTGTCTGCACCAATACTTCCCCGGTCACATAATGATCGATCACCAAAGCCTCCTCGCTCTCAATTTTGGAATAGTCGGCATATTTTGCCCCCTGCAGCCCCATCTCCTGGCAAACTGTAAAAAGCATCTCAATGGGGCGATTCCGTTCTCCTTCTTCCTGCAGACGGCTAATCGCTTCCATGACCAGAGCGATCGCCAGTTTTCCATCCGCTCCAAGAACACTGTTTCCCCTGCTCTGGATCTTTCCGTTTTCCACATAGGCCTCCACGTGGTTGCCCGGAGCCGAGGTGTCCAGATGAAATACAAACAAAAATGGATTCGCTTTGCTCTTTCCCGGAACCCTGGCAAGGATATTCCATCCATCCGTCACTACTTCATTTCCAAGTTCCTGTCGTTCAAATGGAATACCCAGAGCCGCAAGCTCCTGCTCCATGTATTCGCAGAAGGCTTTCTCATTATGAGATTCACTGGCACAATTTACATAGCGGATAAATCTCGAAACTGTTCTGTCTACGGTTCTCCCTCCCTTCTTAACACTGCACTTACAAGGTGTATTCATTTTATCATCGCACCCTGTAAAATTCTATTGTCCAAAACATGTAACTTTCTTTCTTATTTTTAGTCATCTGAACAATTTTTTTACAGATTATTGCATCTTTCAGCTTAAATTATTATAATAAGCACAAAGAACATTCGTTTCACATTCAGAAAGGCGGTACCGCATGATCGATCAGAAAATCATGTATGAAATAGTAGAAAAACTTCACGAAAGCTTTCCTTTTCCAGTCAGCATCTGCGACGTCAGCGGACGTGTCATTATATCCACAGAACCTGCCTGCATAGGAGAAATGAATCTACTGGCCATCGAATCGCTGAACATCAATGCAAAAGCAACAGCTTCTTCGGACAGTCTGGTCCAGAAGGCAGGATCCGCCATGCCGCTTCGTTTCCAGAAAAGCAGGATTGGCGCTGTGGTTATTGAGCATACCGTCTCTTCGAATTTCTATACCGCTGAGCTTTTAGGAAAAACAATTGAACTTCTTTATGAAGATCTTTTGCTCTCCAAAGAAAGAAAAAACCGGACACAGGAACGTGACCAGTTTCTCTTCGAATGGCTGCACCAACAGTCCGGCTATACGGAAAACTTCATAAAACGCGGGAATCTTCTGCAAATCAATATTACCGGTGTCCAGACGGTTATCCTGATGGAACAGACCCGTGACAGCCTGCTTTCCCCACCCCCTGTTCTCCACAATCTGCTGGATGAACAGGATATCCTGCTTGCCCTTTCCCGTGATCAGATTCTGATCATTCTGAAAGAAAACAAGCATTTTGAAAAAAAATACAACCGGGTACTGGCAGCCGGTTCTGGCTGTCATATCGGGATCTGCAGCGGTGTTCCCCACTTAAACACTGCTTATCAGAATGCGCGAAAAAGTCTTGAACTGGGAAAGCTCTTATTTCCGGACGAGACCATACACCCTTTTGAAAAAATGAAGCTGGCGATTATGCTTTCCCAAGAAGAGCTTCCCGGAATGGAAACCGCCTTTTCCTTGCTGGTTGAAAAGGGGAAAAATGCTCGCCTGGCAGAAACAGCAGTCACTTATATCCGTTTCAATGGAGACATTCAAAAAATCTGCAAACAACTCCACATCCACCGCAACAGCATTCCTTATCGCCTCCGCCGCATTCAGGAAATCTGTGGAAAGGATCTGACCAATTATTATGATCTTCTTTATTTATACGCATCCCTGATCCGATACATGGGTCAGAAACTTCCGGATTTTTCCTGACACCGAACCAGGTTCCTGCTGATCGGATTAAGAAGAACATCAGGTTCCCGCCAATTATTCTGCGAACCGCTTCCAGCAGGAATGTAATCCAAAGCAGGAATTTCTGATAGGTCAAGGAATCCCCAAAAACTTCTCAAAAATCTCGCAGCATCGCACCGCATCTTCTTTCTTTCCCATCTCACAGAAAATTCTCAGAAGCGGTTCCGTACCGGAAAATCTTGCACTGACCCAGCCTCCGTTTTGCAGATAAACCTTGCAGCCATCCAGCCAGGATACGTGATCCACAGCAAATGGCAGCTCAGGAAGATGTTTCCCCTCCATCAGAAGCCGCCGGATCCCCTCCTTCCTCTCCGGATCGAACCGATACGCCCGCTCCTCCATATGGGTCACGCCATACCGCCTGCGAATATCTTCTGTGATTTCCGACAGTTTTTTCCCGGATACCGCAATCATCTCCACCAGCAGCATCGCCGCATAGATTCCATCTTTTCCGTGAATATGGCCCTTTACTGTCAGACCGCCGGAAGACTCTCCGCCAATGATCGCCCCGGTCTCCTGCATTTTCGCAGATATATACTTGAATCCGACCGGCACCTCATAACAGGTTTCCCCAAAGCTCTCTGCCACACGATCCAACAGATGCGTGGTGGAAATATTGCGCACTGCCGGTCCCCGCCACCCTTTATACTCCATCAGATAGTAATACAGCATCACCAGAATTTCATTCGGATGCAGGAAACGTCCTTTGTCATCAATCACGCCAATCCGGTCAGCATCTCCGTCCGTGGCAATTCCGATATCACAGAACCGGTCCAGCACGAAATTCTGCAGGTTGCGCAGCGTATGCTCGGCAGGCGCCGGCATTTTGCCGCCAAACAGCGTATCATGCTGTGCATGAATGGTCTCCACTGTACAGCGTGCCATGGACAAAAGCGTGTTCAGCGCCGTCAGACTCACCCCGTACATCGGATCCAGCGCCACGCGCAGATCCCGTTTCCGGATTGCATCCATATCTATCACCTGAATAATATTGTCGAGATAATCATTCAGCGGATGAATCTCTTCCACCATCCCGTCCTCGACAGACTTCTGATAAAAGCTGGTCGGCATCTTCCCTTTCTCCGTATCATCACAGACATAGGTTTCTTCCGCCCTGATCAGCCACTGCTCCAGATCCGCCGTCTGTTGCTCATCCGCATCACGGCCTCCTGCAGTAAATACCTTGATTCCATTATAAATCGCCGGATTATGGCTTGCCGTCACCATGATCCCATATGGAAGCTGATACTTCATCACATAATACATGATCAGCGGTGTGGGCGAACTGCGGTTTACAAACTGTACCCGGATGCCCTCTTTTGTGAACATCTCACAAGCCCAGACCACCGCCTCCTTGGACAGGAATCTCCGGTCGTAACCGACCACAATTCCCTGCGCGGCGGCACCTTCTGTCTTCATCTTCATGCATAGCGCCAGTGCCAGCTTCTGAATATTTTCTTTGGTAAATTCTTCGCCGATAATTGCACGCCATCCGCCCGTTCCAAATTTTATCATTTGCTTCTCCTTCCCCGATTCGTTAAACCACAGATACCTTTCCCTTGCTGACCTTCAGGAAAATAATCAGCGACAATGCGGTCGTAACGGTCAGGATCGATGCCAGCGCCGCTGCCGTACCATAGCTGTTGCGCACAACCTCCGTATAAATCGCCACAGAAATCGTACTGGTCTTGCCGCCGTACAGCATAACGCTGGAAGACAGCTCATTGATACAGGTAATCCAGCTCAAAATCGCACCGGACAGTACACCGGGAGCCATCAGACGTGCTGTTACCGTAAAGAATGTCTTCATCGGTGACACGCCCAGATTGATGGAAGCCTCTTCCACACTCGGATCCATCTGCTGCAGAAATGCACTTCCGGAACGCACCGTGTACGGAAGCTTGCGGACTACGTAGGAAATAATCATAATCACCGCCGTACCGGTCAGAATCAGCGGCTCCTTATTGAATGCCACGATCAGGCTGATACCGAGAACAGACCCCGGAATTACAAACGGGAACATGATCAGAAGATCCATGATCTGTGCGAACCAGCCTTTCTGACGTACTACAATATAGGAAATCAACATACCCAGAATGACAATCATGACAATTGCAACCGCCGAGAAGGAAAATGTATTGCGGATGTTCGTTCCCAGACGGTTGAAAATGGTTCGATAGCTGTCTACACTGAATCCGCGCTTGAATCCCGTAAAATCGCATTTGATAAAGCTGCTGACCAGTACCACCAGCTGCGGCAGGATACCGATGAACGTCACCAGGCATACCGGAAGTGTCGCTGCCGCCCGTCTCCATCCGTGAAGCTGAATTTCATGCGGCGGGCGCATAGCCGTCATAATGTAGTTTTTTCTGGAAACATAAAACTTCTGAACCAGCAGAACCGTCGTGGAACACAGCACCACGATCACCGAAAGCGCACTCGCCAGATGCGCGTTGCCCCCGATCTCGCTCATATATTCGTTATATACCAGAACCGGCAAAACCATAAAACCTTCACCGATCAGCATCGGAGTACCGAAATCTGCCAGGCTGGTCATAAATACCATGAGTGAACCCGCCAATATCGACGGAATAATCACCGGAATCGTCACCGTAAACAGGCGGCGCAGCTTGCTGCTGCCCAGATTCTCCGCCGCTTCCTCCAGACTGGAATCGATGCTTCCCATCGCTCCGGAGGTGTAAAGATACACATACGGGTACAGCATAAACGTAAATACCAGAATAATACCCGGTCTGCCATAGATACTCGGAAGCAGAATTCCAAAGGTCTCTTCAAACCAGGCCGTGATCAGACCGGAACGGCCGAACAGAGTAATCCAGCTGTAGGCTCCGATAAACGGTGGACTCATAAGGCTCATGATGATAAAGATATGGATATACTGCTTTCCCCAGATATTATAGCGGGACATCAGATATGCCATCGGCACGCCCACCACCAGCGTCGTAAGCGTTACAATCAGCGAAACCTGCAGGCTGTGGCCCAACGCAGAATAATAATATTTCTTCGTAAAAATCCGGATGTAGTTGGCCATGGTCACGCCTTCAACCTTGCTGGAGAAAAAGCTTCTCGTAATCAGCGTACAGAACGGATAAATCAGAAACGCCAGCATAAACACAATGACCAGTGCCTTTACCCAGAACCAGAAATCAACTTTTCTGTTCTTCAGCATGAGATCACCTCCAGAGTCTCCGCATCATAAATGCTGACTGCGGCTGTATCAAAATCCACCAGCACCCGCTCGCCGTCCGGACGCACGGTATGTGTATCTTTTGTATATTCATTAAGCTGCAGCATCTGTCCATTGTCCAGTTCGATCTCATACTCGATAAAGTCACCGAGAAACGTCGAGATGGAAATATGCCCCGGAAGCCCTTTCTCTTCGGAGAAGAACAGCTGCTCCGGTCTGGCTGAGATCACACCCTTTCCGGAATACGGCTTGCGGAGCTTCGCCCGGATCATACATTCTCCCTTGATATCCAAAAGCGCCTCCTCCGGGTCCTGTCCTTTTATATCACATTCCACGAAATTGGATACTCCGATAAATCCTGCTACAAAAGTATTTTCCGGATGCTTATAGATCTGTTCCGGAGTTCCAACCTGCATGATATTGCCCTCTTTCATGACCGCAATCCGGTCAGAAATCGCCAGCGCCTCCTCCTGATCATGGGTAACATAGATCGTGGTGATTCCCAGCCTTCGCTGCAGCTTTTTGATCACGGTACGCATCTGCACACGCAGCTTTGCATCCAGATTGGACAGCGGCTCATCCATCAAAAGCACGCTGGGCTCAATCACAAATGCCCGGGCAAGCGCTACACGCTGCTGCTGTCCGCCGGACAGCTCGTTGGGTTTCCGATCCTTCAGTTTGCGAATCTGTACCAGATCCAGCGCTTCATCCACCCGCCTCGCAATCTCCGCCTTCGGAACCTTTTTGGCCTTCAGTCCATAGGCCACATTCTCCGCCACCGTCAGATGCGGAAAAATTGCATAATTTTGAAATACCATACCGATATCACGCTTATGCGCTTCCACCCGGTTAATCAGCTTTTCATCAAAATAAATCTCACCGCCGTCCACCGTGTTGAACCCGGCAATCATACGAAGCAGCGTCGTCTTGCCGCAGCCGGACGGTCCAAGCAGCGTAAAAAATTCCCCCGGATGAATATCCAGATTCACTCCGTTCAGTGCAACAAAATTTCCATATTTCTTAACCGCATTTCTGATAATAACCGCATGGCTCATGCCCTGCACCTCCTCATCCCATTCTCCTGCCCGATACCAAACAGGGAGAAGCCGTTCCGGCTTCTCCCCGCATCTCGGTTCTCAATCTTGATCATGGTCCCAATCTGCTTATCAGCCGGCCCGATCAGTCAACCATAATATCATTAAATTTCTCGATAATCTGCTCTTTTTCATTTGCTGCCCAGTCAAAATCATAATCAACCAGCTTCAGTTCGCTCAGAGCTGCCATGCCTTCTCCTACCTCCATATCACTGCGCACCGGGCGACGGCCCCAGTTCTTACTCTGCTCTTCCTGACACTCCTTACTGGTCACGAAATCGATAAACAGTTTTGCGTTCTCTTCATTCGGAGCCCCCTTCACCAGTGCCACACCATCCGGAACTGCAGAGGTTCCATCCTGCGGATATACAAAACCAACCTTAGGGTCGTCTGCATATTTAATCGCAGATTTTTCAATCGTCAAACCTACATAATACTCACCGTCCGCAACCATCTTATGACATTTTCCCGAAGAGTCCAGAATCTTGCCGTCCAGATTGTCATACAGCTGCTTGATGAAATCCCATCCTGCTTCCTTGCCGCCCTCTGCCAGAAGCATTGTACACAGCTGCGTATATGCGGAACCGGATTTCGACGGCAGGCAGTAAGCGATTTTGCCCTTCCATTCCGGCTGGATCAGATCTGACCAGTTCTGCGGAACCTCCAGGCCATCCTTCTCCAGCAGCTCCTTGTTGTAGAAGATAACCATCGGAAGCGGGCTCTCACCGATCCATAATCCATCCGGATCCTTGTATGCAGGATCAATCACATCATCATTTGCGCAGACATACGGAGCAAAATACTCTTTGAAAGCCGCCAGTGAGTCAGCACCACCGCCCCAAAGCACGTCGGCAATCGGATTTGCCGCCTCTGCCGCGATACGGTTGCACAGCTCACCGGTACCTGCCGCTACCACTTCTACCTTTACATTTGGATATTTCTCCATAAACAGGTTTACACCTGCATTCAGCGGATCCGCATCATGCGGGGAATACACCACAACGGAACCGGTATAATCCTCCGGCGCCTTCTCCGCAGCCGGTGCTTCTGCCTGTTTGGATTCTTCCTCCTTGGTCTCTGCCGGCGCTGCTGCCTCTGTTGCCGGTGCTGCCGGTGCTTCTGCCGGCTTACTTCCGCCGCAGGCCGTCAGGCTCATTACCATCATTGCTGCCAGAGTCATACTCAACATTTTTTTCATAAACATACCTCTCCTTTTCTAAAAAAATTTCACGTTCCCGGGAGTTTTCTCACCCTTGATGCTACTATTATAGAATTTTCTGACACTATTTTCCATGTGTTATTCTTACATTTTATGGGTTATTCTGCACTCGGAATTAAGAAAGTTTTTCCTTTACTTGACTTTTAAATTCTATTATACTAAGTTGTGACGATTCGAAACGGACGTCTTCATTGCCTCCGGCACATATTATTTCGGGAGATTTATATGAAATTATTGATAAAAAAGAAACTTTTACCTCTTGTGATCGGTCTGGCCCTGCTTACAGGCTTCTGTCCGCCGGTCACCAACCCCATGCAAACCTGGGCTGCCCCTGCATGGCCTTCCGATGTGTCCATATCCGCTGAAGGCGGAATTGTCATGGATGCCGATACCGGTGCCGTGATCTATGGAAAGAACATGCACGAATCCTATTTTCCTGCCAGTATTACCAAGATCCTGACCGCACTCATTGTCATTGAGAACTGTGACCTGGATGAAATCGTCACCTATTCCCACAATGCGGTCTACAACGTGGAACCTGGAAGCAGCAGTGCCGGAATTGACGAGGGGGATCAACTGACGGTCCGGGATTCTCTCTATGCCATGATGCTGAAATCTGCCAATGAAGCTGCCAACGGTCTGGCTGAACACACCGCAGGTTCCATCGAAGCCTTCGCTGACATGATGAATGAAAAAGCCGCATCTCTGGGCTGTACGGATTCCCATTTTGTCAACCCCAGCGGCTTGAATGACCCGGAGCACTACACCTCCGCCTATGACATGGCACTGATCACACAGGCCGCCTTCCGGAACGAAACCTTTGTCGAGATCGATTCTACGTTATACTACGATATCCCGCCGACCAAAAAGAATCCGGAAGGCATCCGGGTCTACCCTGGACACAAGATGCTGAAGAAAAACACCTCTCAGTATTATTCCGGCGTCATCTGCGGGAAGACGGGATACACTTCCCTTGCAGGTAATACGCTTGTCACCTGCGCCGGTCAGAACGGAATGAATCTGATCGCAGTCGTGTTAAATGGTCATCAGACACATTACACCGATACGAAAGCACTGCTGGATTTCGGTTTCAGCCGTTTCAGATCTCTGCGCATAGCAGATTATGACACCACCTACACATCTGTAAAAAACGACATGACCATCGCCGGTCTTCCGACGACCAATCTTTCTGTCCTTCAGGTGCAGGGTGACTGTAAAATCACACTGCCGGCCGGCGCCGAGTTCACAGATGCCGTTTCCTCAATCACTTACGATCTTCCGGCATCTGCCCCGGAAATGGCCGTCGCCCGGATCTCCTACGATTACAACGGAAGGACGGTCGGCAGTACCTATCTGATGCGCAACGAACATTACGCCGAGGAAGCAGAGCCGCTTGCCGAGGTTGCCACCACTGAAGCAGAAACCGATGCCTCCATCACAGAATCGGCATCCATGCCGGGCGATGCACCGGCACAGGAAGCTGCATCCGGCGCACTCAGCCGCATGGCAGATCCGGAGCCCGTCGAAAAAGACGGCAAGACCCGCTTTCAGCTCCATATACCGCCGGTCTTCTGGATCATCACCGGTGTGATTCTGGCTGCCGGTGCCGTAATCGGTCTTCTGATTCTATTGAAAATGCATATTGAAAAAAAAGAAGAGGCAGAGCGTGTGATTCGCTACCAGCGCCGCCAGGAGCGGCTGCAGGATATCGGTATGTCCACCGCGGAATTTGACCTGCTGATGCAGGAAAAACGCTCCTCCGCATCGTCGATCTACAGCGCGAGGAAAGCTGCGAAGAAACCAAAGAAGCATAAGTCGTTTTTGGATAAGAAAAGAAAATAATGGCAAAACATACGGCAGTTGGTCATAGCCCTTCTCCCCTTACCCCACATAAAACTGCTGATTCTTATGACTTTTCCGATATCCCGACGGTGTCATCCCGGTCACCTGCTTGAACACCCGATTAAAATGCGTCAGATTGGAAAATCCCGTCAGCCTGCTGATCTCTGTAATATTCAGATCCGTCTCCATAAATTTACGCTGCGCATTCATGATCCGTGTCACATTCAGATACTGGATGATCGTACTGTTCGTGTACTCCTTAAACTCCCGGCAGAGATAGTAGGGACTGATATAGAATTTCTGCGAAAGCAGCTCCAGTGTAATATCCTCATGATAATGATTGTGAATGTACTGGATCACCCGACTCATTCGAGTCGTTTCTTCCGGCTTTATTTCCTGCTGAATCCGATTCTGGCGCGCCAGTGTATAAAGCAGCAGATTCAGAAGTGTACGCTGATAGGAAGACGCAAACTCTGCAGGGTGATCCTGTTCCTGCAGCAGCAATTCCAGAAGCCGATGAATCGCCTGACTGTCCTTCGGTTTCATCCGGTACATACCGTTCCCTGCATCCAGCGCAGCAGCCAGTTCTGCAGACTCCACCTCATCCCTGTGGAAATAGAGAATCACACGTTTAAACGGCACATTCTCCGCCCCATAGGAAAAATGCATAATATACGGTGAAAACAGCATCATTTCACCCGGCTTCAGAATATACAGTTCATCCTGCAGGCGCTGATACCGTTCTCCGCCTTCCAGATAATAGAACTCATAATAATTGTGATAATGGGACTGCTTCATATTGTCATTGACACCGCTGACACGCTCACATGCAATGTGGCTGCCCTGTGCCATCATGATTCCTGCCTGATCCAGCATGAAAAACCTCCTGTACAATTTCTACAAATTTTCTTGTGCAAATTGCTAAATTTCTTTTCTCCACACAGCCATTTCTCTCCATTTATTATATCAAGATTTCATCCAAAGAGCAAGATATGTATAGTTTCCATCTCACAACCGCAAAAATGGTCTAGTTTTGCCCCACACATTTTTTATATGATACTATCATCAAAACCGGTTTGAAAAGAAAATGAAAATGTTTAGGAGGTTACAAGAAAATGAGACTCTGTACACTGGCACAGACCGTGACTCGTCAGGACAATTATTTTTCCATCCAGACCAACAGCGTGGAAATCCGCCTGATGTTCCTGACCGACTCCATCTTAAGAATCCGCGCCGGATTCGACGGAGACTTCGCAGAAGAATCCTACAGCCTGGTTATGACTGCATGGGAAGACCGTATGGATGATTTTCTGAAAAACTACCGCAGACGTATCACGGCAGCAGATGCTGTTCTGACCGACAGTGAGAAGGAAGCTGTTATTCAGGGAAAAGAATTAAAAGTAGTTGTAGAAAAAGATCCGTTCCGCATCTGTGTCTATGACAAGGAAGGTACTCTGCTGCATGCTGATATCGTGGATCTGGCTTATATGGAAGACAGCAACCGCCGCCGCATCCATACCAGCGAAATCTCCCCGGACGACTGCTTCTTCGGCTTCGGTGAGAAGAGCGGTGAGTTCAATAAAGCACAGAAATTCATGGGAATGAGCCCGAAGGACGCCATGGGCTACAATCCGAAGGAGACCGATTCGCTTTACAAGCACATCCCGTTCTATATTAAACTGAACCGCGGTACGAAAAAAGCCGTTGGCTATTTCTACCACAACACCTACGAGTGCGATTTCGACATGGGACGTGAAAAGAGCAACTACTGGAAAATGCACAGCCGTTACCGCACCGACGGCGGCGATATCGACCTGTTCCTGATCGCAGGTCCGTCCGTACGCAAGGTTGTAGAACGCTACACCGACCTGACCGGCAAATCCGCGATGCTTCCGCGCTATGCACTGGGCTATCTTGGTTCCTCCATGTACTATCCGGAGTTGGATGCAGACTGTGACGACGCCATCACCGAGTTTATCGACACCACCAAAGAGGAGGGAATTCCGGTAGACGGCTTCCAGCTTTCCTCCGGCTACTGTGCCATCGAGACCGAGCAGGGCATCAAGCGCTGTGTTTTCACCTGGAATAAGAAGCGTTTCAAAGACCCGAAGGATTTCTTCAAACAGATGAAAGACCGCGGCATCACCGTAACCCCGAACGTGAAACCGGGTATGCTGCTGGTTCATCCAAAACTGGAAGAAATGAAAGCAAAAGGCATGTTTGTAAAAGCAAGTGACAGCGACGAGCCGGGCATCGGAACCTGGTGGGGCGGCAAAGGCATGTTTGTGGACTACACCAACCAGGAGACCCGTGACAACTGGAAAGCCATGCTGAAAGAAAACGTCCTGGATTACGGCACCTGCTCCATCTGGAACGACAACTGCGAATACGACAGCATGGTAGATAAAGACTGCCGCTGCTGCTTTGAAGGCAAAGGCGGCACCATCGGACAGCTGAAATCCGTAATGTCCAACATCATGTGCCACATTACCGATGAAGCCATCCATGAGACCTTTGACAACACCCGCCCGTACATCGTATGCCGTTCCGGTCATGCCGGCATTCAGCGCTACGCACAGACCTGGGCCGGTGACAACCTGACCTGCTGGGATGCCCTGAAGTACAACATCGCAACGATCCTGGGCATGAGCTTATCCGGCGTTGCCAACCAGGGCTGCGATATCGGCGGATTCTACGGTCCGGCTCCGGAAGGCGAGCTGTTCCTCCGCTGGATTCAGAACGGCATTTTCCAGCCGCGTTTCTCCATCCACTCCACCAACACGGACAACACCGTGACCGAGCCGTGGATGTACAGTGACTTAAAGGACGATATCCGTACAGCGATTGAATTCCGCTATCAGTTGAGCCCGTACCTGTACTCCCTGACCGCACGTGCACATGAAACCGGACTTCCGATCATGGAACCGATGTGCAGCGCATTCCAGAACGACCCGCAATGCTATGAAGAAGGCGTGGACTTCATGTTCGGCGATTCCCTACTGGTAGCAAACGTGGTAGAAAAAGGCGCCGTTACCCGCAGCATCTACCTGCCGGAGGGTGATAATTTCTACGACTTCTACACCAGAACTCCTTATGAGGGCGGCCAGACCATCGAGATTCCGGTTACACGGAGCAGCATTCCGCTGTTTGTGCGAAGCGGTGCAATCATCCCGATGGCTTCCAACAAGCTGAATAACCTGATGACCCAGCAGGCAACCGGCATTCATCTGCTGTGTGCTGCTGACAAAGACGGTCAGTTCTCCCTGTATGAGGACGACGGAATTTCCATGGACTATGAAAACGGCGGCTACTTAAAGACGCAGATCACCATGACCGTCGGCGAGCGCACTTACCTGGTTTTCAAACAGGAAGGCAGCTACGAGACCAATGTAGAAACCATGTATGTCGACATGATCCATCGTGAGAAATCTCCTTACTGGGTAACCGTAGACGGCGAACAGATCCCGCATTTCCTGCACAGGCGCAAATTCGAAGAGGCAGAGTGCGGCTGGTACTACAGCCAGCGGCTGAAATCCGTCCAGCTCAAATATAAGAACCCGAAGAAAGATCATCAGGTTCTGGTATCCTTTGAACAGTTTGACCTTATTGGAATGTAAATGAAAGGGGTTTGAAAAAGATGAAAAAGATTGCAGCGATTATGGTTGCCCTCGGTGTTGCAGCAATGTCTCTGACCGGCTGCTCACAGAGCGGCGTAAGCAAAAGTGCGGATGCAACTCCGGAAAATCCGATGATTCTCACGCTTGCTCATGGACTGAGTGAAACTCACACCGTACATATTGCCATGAGTGAATTTGCAGATAAAGTGGAGGAACGCACCAACGGACGTATCCAGGTGCGCATCCTTCCAAACGGCCAGCTCGGCTCCGAGAATGAAAACATGGAGCAGTTGATGGCAGGTGTCATCTCCATGACCAAGGTCTCCGCACCGGGTCTTGCCACCTACAACGAATCCTATCATGCGTTTGGTCTGCCGTACATCTTCGATGATACTCAGAACTTCTATCATGTGATGGATTCCCAGCAAATGCAGGATTTCTTCCTGTCCTCCGAGGACGACGGTTTTGTAACCCTGACCTACTACACCTCCGGCGCGCGTTCTTTCTACACAAAGGACAAAGCCATCCGCACCCCGGCTGACTTAAAAGGTCTGAAGATCCGCGTGCAGGATATGAAATCCCAGACAGATATGATGAAAGCCCTGGGCGGCATTCCGGTAGCCATGTCCTACGGCGATGTTTACACCTCCCTGCAGACCGGCATCATTGATGGTACGGAGAACAACGAAACCGCTCTGACCACCGGTAAGCACGGCGAGATCTGCAAGGTCTACTCCACGGACCAGCATGCAATGATTCCGGATGTTATGGTCATGAGTGCAAAAGTCTGGAAAAATATCACGCCGGAAGATCAGCAGATTATTCTGGAAGCAGCACACGAGTCCACCGAAAGCCATAAGATCGCATGGGATACCGCAATCGAAGAGGCGATCGAAGAAGCAAAAACTACCATGGGTGTAGAGTTTGTTGATGATGTAGACAAAGACGCATTCCGTGAAGCAACCAGCGGTATGATTGACGAATACTGTGAACAGTATCCGGGCGTTCAGACCCTGCTCGATATCATTGATTCTGTAGAATAGGGGGAAAGTTCAAATGAGAGAAGTATTGACCGTTATCAAAAAGGGCATGACGAAGCTTCTTGCCGGCATTGCAACCATTCTGCTGTCTGTCATGACGCTTCTGGTACTGTACCAGGTATTTACCCGTTACGTCTTAAACAGCCCGGCTGCATTTACCGAAGAACTGGTTCGTTATTTCCTGATCTGGACCGGATTTATCGGCGCTGCATATGCCTTCATCACCAGAGAGCATATGTGCCTGGTATTGCTGCGTGACAAACTGAATCCGGCCAGCAAACGGATCCTGATGACCTTAATTGATGTCCTGATTCTGGTATTTGCCATTTTTGTCATCACCATCGGCGGCTTCAAACTGGCAATGAGTGCAGAAAAAGTATTCTCCGCTCTGCTCGGCATTCCGAGAAGCCTGGTTTACGCAATGGCTCCGATCTCGGGACTGTTTATCATCGCGGCACAGATCATCAACATCTACGAAGATGTCACCGGTATTACGATTGAAGGAGGTAAAGAATCATGAATATTGCATTAACTACTGTTATCCTGTTTGCGGTATTTGGCATACTGCTGTTTCTTGGCTGCCCGATCTCCGTCAGCATTGTGATCTCTTCCATCGTAACTGCAATGTCGTCCCTGTCCTGGGATCAGATCACCTTCATTACGATGCAGAAAATGAACAGCGGCGTGGAAAGCTTCTCTCTTCTGGCAATCCCGCTGTTTATCCTGGCCGGCAACATTATGAACAACGGCGGTATCGCCAGACGTCTGGTTAACTTTGCAAAACTGTTTGTAGGCTGGATTCCGGGTTCCCTGGCACAGGCTAATATCGTCGGCAACATGCTGTTCGGTGCTCTGTCCGGTTCTTCCGTAGCAGCAGCTTCCGCAATGGGCGGCTGTATCTACCCGATCCAGAAAGACGAAGGCTATGATCCGGCATTTGCAACAGCAGTCAACATTGCATCCGCACCGACCGGTCTTCTGATTCCTCCGACCAGTGCCTTCATCGTGTACTCCACTGTGGCAGGCGGCGTTTCCATCTCCACCCTGTTCATGGCCGGTTATATCCCAGGCATCCTGATGGGCGTCGGCTCCATGATCGTGGCATTTATCTACGCAAAGAAACACAACTACCCAACCACCGGTATCCCGAGCGGTTCTGAATTTGTAAAAGTATCTCTGGAAGCTCTGCCAAGCCTGCTGCTGATCGTCATTGTTATCGGCGGTATCGTAGGCGGTATCTTCACCGCAACAGAGGGTGCAGGCATCTGCGTGCTGTACTGCCTGATCCTGTCCATCTGCTATAAGAGCCTGACCATGAAATCCTTCATGAAGATTCTGGTAAACAGCGCATGCACCAGCGGTATTATCCTGTTCCTGATCTCTGCTTCTTCCGCTATGTCCTTCGTTATGGCATACTCCGGAATCCCGGCAGCAATCAGTGCTGGCATCATGTCCATCTCAACCAACAAGTATGTCATCTTCCTGCTGATGAACGTCATCCTGATGGTTGTTGGTATGTTCATGGATATCACTCCGGCAATCCTGATCTTCACCCCGATCTTTCTGCCGATCGCTCAGAGCCTCGGAATGTCCGACATTCAGTTCGGCGTTATGCTGATCTTCAACATGTGTCTGGGCAACATCACCCCGCCGGTTGGCTCCGTACTGTTCGTCGGCTGCGGTATCAGCAAGATCAGCATCGAGGATGTCACCAAAACGCTGCTTCCGTACTTTGCAGTTCTGTTCCTCCTGCTGCTGGCTGTCACCTACGTTCCGTCTTTATCCTTAGGTGTTCCGACTCTGATGGGGCTGATCTAAAATCACTGCCTCACGCAAAACAAAGAAATCCTCATAGCACCGGCAGCATAGCCATGCTATGAGGATTCTTTTTATTTCGATTTCCCTTTCATCCTTTGCTTCTTCGCCCGGTTCCGTTCTACCCGTTTCCTGCGCACATCATCCTTACGATCCAGAATTCCCTGTGCCCCTTCCGCGTCGGTCAGCTTCAGCGTCTTTACAACAAATACCCGCTCGTCATCCACCTTTTTCATCCGAACTTTGCCTTTCAGATAACCATGCTCCGGACAAATTGCCAGCGCATAATAAATCTTCTGGTTCGGCGTAAACCATCGGATCTTCTTGCGCAGTGCACGCCCACACTGGTAGCAGCGCATCTCCGTCACCACACGCTCCTTCAGAGCCTCCTCTTTCGATGCGAACATACGTGACACATACTTGGAATAATTCGGGAAAATATGATAGATCTCCTCCCGGCTGTTCTCCGGAAGCCGGTAATAATCGATGGACAGATACGGTTCGATCTGAGCTGCATCCATCTGAGCCAGAACTTTTCCTGTATAATAAGCATCATCCAGCGCACGATGAAACGGCCGCTCCTCCGCGATCCCAAGCTCTTCCACCGCCGTGTCAAGCGAAGGCTTCTCACCATCCCGATAAAATAACGCATACAGCTTCTGCACATCATAATAAAACAATGGCTTCGGAAATGGATTCTCCATCCTGTAATACTTCAGATTCCGCTGCAGTTCCGTCAGATCCATTGAACCCCAGGTGCAGTAAACCGCACCTTCACCGCACCATTCCAGAAATGCCTGCACAGCAGTTGTAAAATTCTCGCCATGACTGCGCAGTTCTTCCATGTCCATATGTGTGACCTCTGAAATCGCACGATGCATCTGTTTGTACACCTGCGGACAAATCAGCCGGTGAAACTCCCCGATCATATGAAATTGTGCATCCAGCTTCACCGCCCCGATCTCGATAATCTCAAACGGGAAGTCCTCCACCGCGTCCGCCTTGCCGGTCGAACACTGGTTCCACTCCAAATCGAATACAATGTAATTAATATTATCCATAATACAGGGATTATACCATAAAGGTGCTGGTTTGCATAGGGCGGTGTTATTGAGGCGGTTTCTGAATCAACGCAGCCACTCCGGTATGGTTCATGTCTTTTCTGTCAAATGATGGAAATATTGCAAATTCCATATCATCTTCTTGACAAAACAGAATTTTGTTTAATAATAGTAATAGATGTTATTATTTAACTTTGTCATATTTCATGTAGGAGGGTATTTTATGGCAATTTACAAATGTTCCATTTGCGGCGCGATTCACGATGAAGAAAAAGAAGGTGTTCTTCTCTCTGAACTTCCCTGCTGTCCGATCTGCAAACAGCCGATCGCAAAATTTGTTCTGGTCTCACCGGAAAGTGAAGCATCTGCACCAAAATCCTATACAGGTCCGCTGGATTACGATGCGAATACTGCGAGAACCGACTTATCCTGTCGTTATATGGCAGAAATCCACGAAATGGCTGTAACCGGCAGAACAATCGGCGGCGCCATGTGTACCACCATGCCGATGCCGAACTGGGATGATATTCTGCTTCTTGGCGCACAGCTCAATCCACCGCCTTTAAATGACGGCGATCCTGTAGATACGACCACTGTCATCGGAAAACATGCAAAAAAACCAATGATACTGGAAAGTCCGATTTATATTTCCCATATGTCATTTGGGGCATTGTCCAAAGAAACCAAGATCGCACTGGCCAAAGGATCTGCTATGGCAAAAACAGCGATGTGCAGCGGTGAAGGCGGAATCCTTCCGGAAGAGCGGGAAGCTGCATATAAGTACATATTTGAATATATTCCGAATAAATACAGCGTAACGGATGAAAATCTGCGCTCTGCAGATGCCATTGAGATCAAGATTGGCCAGGGTACCAAACCAGGCATGGGCGGCCATCTGCCGGGTGAAAAGGTTACGGCAGAAATTGCTGCCATCCGCGGTAAAAAACAGGGGGAAGATATTCAGAGTCCCAGTAAGTTCCCGGAACTGAACTCCAAAGAAGACCTGAAAGCAATGGTCGATATGCTGCGTGAACGTTCTGACGGAAGACCCATCGGAATCAAGATTGCTGCCGGAAGAATCGAAGCAGACCTGGAATTTTGTGTATTTGCCCAGCCTGATTTTATCACCATCGACGGCAGAGGAGGCGCCACCGGTTCCAGCCCTCTGTTCTTAAGAGAAGCAACCACCGTTCCAACCATCTATGCACTTTCCCGTGCAAGAAAATATCTGGATTCTGTTCATTCCGATATTTCTCTGGTGATCACCGGCGGACTACGTGTTTCTGCTGATTTTGCCAAGGCACTCGCTATGGGTGCTGATGCGGTTGCCTTAGCCAGCGCTGCCATGATTGCTGCTGCCTGCCAGCAGTACCGGATCTGCGGCAGCGGAAAATGTCCGGTCGGCATTGCAACACACGATCCTCAGCTGCGTGCCAGACTGCATGTGGATGCAGCTGCCCAGAGAGTGGCCAATTACCTGAATGTTTCTCTGGAGGAGCTGAAAACCTTTGCCAGAATCACCGGCAATCATTCCGTACATGATCTTTCCACGGAGTGCCTGGTAACAACAGACCACGATATTGCAAAATACACCGAAATCCGGCACATCGGAGTTCCAACCATTACCTATTAAGCATGATACGACAAAAAACCTCCGCAGGAACAGATATCATCATCTGTCCCTGCGGAGGTTTTCTCCTTTTTTCTGACTCTACCGATACAGTCAGAATTCCTCTGACAGACTCCTGAAGATTGAGATATTCCGGAGTCCACATACGCGGTCTTCCCTCCCGGGGTCTGGCCTCAAAATCCAGCTTTCCTCCCAACAGGCAGATCCATTCACCCAGTTTTTGAAGATGCATCATTTCTGCAATCGCAATACCCAGAATCGTGTTCGCCATGGAACACCGTTCTAATGATAATCGGGTTTCAGCATTTATGCGAGTCTCCATTCTGTCTTTATAAAACAGTATATGCGGTCTCAAACCCATAGATTCTCGCTGCATTCTCATAAAATACTGCCTCCTGATGCTTCTCCGGAACCAGTTCCTGAATGAACTGAATATACTGTTCCAGAATCACTAACGGCCAGTCCGTCCCGAACATAAGCCGACTGTAATCCAGATAACACAGCCATGCACGCAGTGTATCCAGATACCACCTGCGGTCACTGCACAGTCTCTGTACATCAAACTGCCCTTCCAGGAGTCCGGAAAGATCCGCTGCTACATTGGGATTTTTGCTGACCACTGCTGCTGCATCCGCCAGCCATGGATTTCCAAAATGACACATCACAAACTGTACATGCGGGTGCTTTACCGCTGCTTCATCCAAAGTCAGAGGATGTGTGTATTTTAATAAAGCATTGGGACCTGCCGTCTCACCAGTGTGAACAGCAACCGGCTTCTGATATTTCTCAGCCAGTTCATACACCGGCTCATAAACAATATCCGTAATGTAGATCGGATTATAACCCGGATAAAGTTTGATTCCCGCACAATTCGCACAGCGCAGATGATATTCGATCTGATCAAGCACTTTTGTCACCTGATGATGTTCCAGAAAAGACCGATCCAGACCGATGCAGTAGCGAAGCCACTGCGGATACTGGTGGCGCTCCGGCTCCAGTCCGCGGTTTCCCATCACCACACCGCCTGTAATATGAAGCTTCTCATATTGTTCCTTCAAATGTTCCATGGTATTTGCATGTCCGGCATTCTGGGCAATCCGGTCAAAATACGAATCGTGTTCTACCAGATGAAGATGTGCATCAATTATTTTCATAAAGCAGTTTCCACCTTCCATGTATTCATTCTCATTATATCCATCCCGCTTTTTTCTGTAAAGCATTTCCATTTTTAAGTTTCCATAAAACTCATTTTTTCAATTCACTATACAAAATATCAATATTCCGTTGTATAATCACAATAATGCATATTGTCGCGAAAGGAACCATGATATGAAGGTACAGGAATTAAGGCAGCTGTTAAGCACCGCCGACAGAACTCTTCTGGAAAAAGCATTTGTAGAAAGCTATAAACAGTTTTCAAAGGCGCAGAAGGAAGAGCTTGATCTGATGATTCAGCAGATTCTGGAAGGAAAAGAAGAAAAGCTGTCAACAAAAAAGAACGCCGTAGAATTCGGAGAACTGGAACAGAGCATCAACGATTTTCTGATCAATGCTCATGCCCAGAATTACTATGCTCCGAACCGTACGATCCCCAAAAGTCAACGTCCCAAATGGCGTTTCCTTGTAAAGAATTTTATAAAAGAGCTGATGAATATCCCACTGGAAAGCGCAAACTATGCCAAATCCGTAAAACTGTTGACGGATCTGTATCTTCTGATGTGCGAAGCATGCAATTATTATCTCTTCTCCACAGATGATCCATTCCGCTCGATCAACTGGCAGCAGCCGGATCTGTTTCACATAGTCGTAACAAGAACCTTCGCCCTGGGCTATACAAGAGAAAATATTTCTGCGCTCCTTACGTATGCAGCCACCGGAGGCTTGAGCAGAGAATCTCTATATACGAATCAGGAACTGGTGCTGATTTCAGAACTGAAAAACAGCGATGTACGGTATATCGCCATGGAGGAAGCCAAGAAGCTGGTATCCTATACACAAAAAAAGCTGGCACAATCAGGGCTGCACAGAGAGCAGAGATTTTATCTGGAACAGGCGATTAACGAGCTCTGTGATACCATGCTGCTTCTGTCTGTAAAACTGGCTGAAACGGCTGAATTTCTTCCATTTTATTTCGCAACCAATTTCGAGCATAGCCCGGAAGTCATACTGTACCGGGCTCTCTGGCTGATGGACTTGCTCGACGAAGACGAACTTTGGCTTCAGATCTATGAATACGGATTGAAAAAGAAAATCCATCCGCGGGATGAACTTGTGAAGAAATATCATAAACGCATAGCCAGGGTTGTTTCATGAAGAAAAATTAGAATTGAATAAATCCCTTTAAAATTGAGGGTTACCAGGAATTATACATTTCCCTGATAGCCCTTTTCTTTTGCCTTTATGTATGATATAATATACTTAATAGCAGGAGTATAATA
>JALFHZ010000077.1 GCA_022776445.1 Lachnospiraceae bacterium | reverse complement strand
TGGAACGCCATCTTCACATGGGACCGAGAACGGGAGAAACCTGTTATGAGCGTGGTCTGGAGATGGGACTTCATGTGGGCTGTATTGCTTCCGGGGATAACCACACGATTCCGGCAGTCTGTGATCATGGCAGCATGTGTGTATTGGCTGAGGATGACAGCAAAGAAGCAATCTGGGCCGGCATGAAGGCAAGAAGAGTATATGGAGTCAGCCGAACCCGCATGGATATCGATTTTACAGTCGATGGTCAGCCGATGGGAGCTGTGGTTCCGGCAGGCGAGCATACGATGTGTTTTTCTGTAAAGGCAGCTGATGCGATTGACCGTGTTGAAATTCTCAAAGACAATGTACTGGATGAGATGGTGGTACATTCCGGAACGTGGGAACGTGCAAAGATCGGAGATGAGGAAACAATCCGGGTAAAATTTGCTGCTGAGTTTGGCTGGGGGCCGAATCCAAGATTTTATAAGGATATGCTGGTAAGAGAATGGAATGGTTCTCTTGAGGTTCCGGGGCGTCTTGTATCTATTGAAAAAACTTGGAACAGTTATGGTCAGAAGCTTTATGATGTGACAGAGAAGAGCTGTAAGTTCCATATGACAACCTATATGTCGACTGCTACCGGTCACTGGATGGGACCGAGCACGGTTGTTAAGGAGGGTTTTGTTTTTGAAATTGAAGGCAAGCCTACGGATGAGATCTGCCTGAAGGTGGATAATTATGAATACCGTTTCACAATCCGGGAACTGATGCAGCCCTCCCGTATTCTTCCTCAGTACAAAGAAAGCGTGGAACTGGCAGAACGGACATTTGGAAAAGTGGAGCATTACCGGGATGATTTCTACTGGCATAATGCGTATAAAACCCGTCTTCGTCAGGCTGTACCGGAGCAGGCTTATACCATGCAGTTCGAAAAGCACATCGTCATGGAACCAGGCAGCCAGTACCGGTTACGTGTCTGGTTGAAAAACGGCGATACTGCATGGGTATCACCGATTTTTGCAGAGAAAAACGGATCCCTTAGGTAAACGAAGGTGGATGAATGAAAGTTCTGAGCGGTGGAGCTTCAATCCGGATACTGCGAAAGGATATCCGGCTGTCCGGTAGGAGGAAAAAGCAATGAATGTATTATATTTGAATACGCATGATATCGGAAGATATTTGCAGACTTATGGATATCCGGTGAAAACACCCAATCTTCTGGAACTTTCCAGGGATGGAATGGCTTTTGGACAGATGTATTGTGCAAGCCCTACCTGTTCTCCGAGCAGAGGCGTTCTGCTGACCGGCCAGTATGCACACAGCAATGGTCTGATCGGGCTGTCTCACAGAGGGTTCCAAATCGACGGCACGCACCATCTGGCACAGTATCTGAAGAATCACGGATATGAGACGGTTCTCTCCGGGGTACAGCATGAAGTGATGCTGCATAAGGAGGAAACGGTCGGTTATGAGAAATGCCTGAATCCAGCGGAATACTATCGAACGGATCTGCCGAAATGTGATCTGTACACCTGGCAGGATGAGCTGGCTGCCGACCAGGCCATAGCTTATTTGAAGAATCGCCCGAAAGGCGGAAAGCCGTTTTATCTTGCGGTTGGTTTTGGCTGTACGCACAGAGATTATCCGCGAGTTCCGGATGATTATGAGGTGGACTATGTACAGGTTCCGAAGCCGATTCCGAATTTGCCTGAGACCAGAAGAGATATGGCAGGCATGTTGATTTCGGTTGAAACAGTCGATCGTCTGTGTGGGGATATTCTTTGTACGTTGAAGGAGATCGGAGAATATGAAAATACCCTGATTTTCTTTACTACAGACCATGGTCTGCCGTTCCCGATGATGAAATGCAAGCTGTACGATGACGGAACAGGGGTATCCTTCCTGATGCGCTATCCGGGTATGAAAAAGAAACATGCTTTCAGCGACGCTTTGCTTTCGCAGGTGGATGTGTTCCCGACGATCTGCGAGATTCTGGGGCTGGAAAAACCGGATTGGGTGCAGGGCAAATCATTCCTTCCTGTGATGGAAGGTGAGCAGGATGAGATCCGGGAAGAGGTAGTTGCAGAAGTCAATTACCATGTTGCGTACGAACCTCAGAGAAGTGTCAGGACGAAGCGATATAAATATATCCAGAAAGGAAATAATGATTATAAGAAGAGTCCGCCTACCCATGTGGATGACAGTGCTTCCAAAGAGGCTTTTCGTGAATATGGATATTTTGAGAAGGAGATGCCGGTGGAAGAGTTGTATGATCTGATGCTCGATCCGCAGGAGCGGAATAATCTGGTGACCGATCCGAATTATCGAGATGTTCTGAAGGATATGAAAAACCGTCTGACTGCATGGCAGGAGAAAACATCCGATCCGCTGCTGACGGAAAGCAAAGTGAAACTTCCTAAAACGGCTATCTGCTGTACAGCAGAGTCCTATGGGTTGAATGAACAGGTGATTCTGCCGGAGTGCAGAGAAGCGTTAGAGAAACTGCGAGGGGTTCTGCAGAATAATATCAAATAGAACATGGAAACCGTGTATAAGTCAGGAACAGAGTTAAAAAATCTATTCCTGACCTGTTAAACTTTGTGGATGGAAAGATCAGCCGGGCAGAAATTGAAACGCTCCGAGCTAGTTCGATTTATGGGTAAAAAGACGATTGCGAGAATTTTTCGATATGCGGATGTGTTTCACTGTGAGCCGATGAAAAAACAGCCGATGATTTTATTTCCAATCTGAATATTTCGGGAGATGACACGAAGCATATCGTAGATCGTCTGGTAGATGTTTATACGTCATGGATTGATCATGCAATATCAAATTACAATACGGATTTTGATTATCAGTTGCGGCAATCCGGATCAGACTATTTCTTTTACAGGGGAAGATGGATCTCTGCACAGACGACAGTTATAACGATAGGAGGGGCATATCAATTAGACTGCCCCTTTTTGATATGATTATTTCAGGTCAGATTTACACTGTGGCTTCCGGATGAGGAACCGGGCAATTCCCCATGTCTGTATCATATTCGACGATGCCAAGTTCCTGCTTCGTCCGCTTTTGGAATTTCTTCGCTCTGGTATCCACCTCATAGGGATTACATACAGATAACAGTCGTTTGTGACATTCCTCTGCGATTTCCATGATGGCAGGATTTTCAGGAGTGCAGCAATAAAGGTTGTGGTTTTCTGCCGGATCTGCAGCGAGATCGAACAGCTGAGGTTTATCATAGCAATAGTATACATATTTATATTGTTTCCAGCGGATCATGAACATACCGTGCGGAATACCGTGAGCCTGATACTCGCTGAAGGAGAAATCCTGGTGCTGTGGATTTGCACCCGTCTCGATGTAGAGGCGCAGACTTTGACCGTCAAGGTGTTCCGGAATGGGCAGTCCCATATAATCGCAGACCGTCGGGAACCAGTCTACCAGATTGACAGGATCTGCAATGCGGCGCGGTGGTTGACCCGGAACCCGTATGATCATAGGAATATGAGCGGATTCTTCAAACATACAGCATTTCCACCATAAACCATGGTAGCCAAGCTGTTCGCCGTGGTCGCTGGTGTAGCAGAAGACGATTTTTTCGGTCAACTGCAGAGCGTCCAGTTTATCCAGCAGGATACCGATCCGTTCATCCAGTTCAGCAATGGCGCAGTGATAGCCGATCAGGAGTTTCCTTATGGTATCTTCGGTCAGATTTTCACATTTAAAGTAGGTGCGAAGCCAGCTCAGAGGTTCGTTCAGAGACGGAAACGGCGGTTTCAATGCGTCTGGTATTTCCTGAATCCGTTCTTCAAAATAATCCCAGTTTTCTTTTTTTACATAGAAAGGGAAATGAGGATCCAGAAAACCGATGTAAAGGTGCCAGTTGTCTTCAGAAGCGTGGTTTTCCAGCCAGGAAAGGCTGGCCTGCAGAACCTTGTCATCGTGACTTTCCTCTGTTTTCAGTCCGATTTTTTCAAAACGTTTTTCTGCTCCAATTCGCCCGGTTTTTCGATCACGGAAAAAACAGCCGATATCGGGATGTTTCATAAAACCTTCATATTCCTGATGGGTAAAATGGTAGGAGCCACCTGAGTGAAAGTGGGTTTTTCCGATGTTGACATATTGTCTGCCGTGGCTGGTCAGATAG
>JALFHZ010000070.1 GCA_022776445.1 Lachnospiraceae bacterium | reverse complement strand
AATAGATTAAGAGTCTACTGCTCTACCAACTGAGCTAAGGGCGCTTATCTTTTGTGTCATTCCTACGTTGTCCGTGACACAAAAGATATTCTATACCAAGATGCGAAAAATTTCAACAACTTTTTTAAAAAATTTTAATTTTTATTTTATGCTTCCCGGATCATCTGCTCGACAACCTCTTTGGACTGTACGCCGATCGCCTTCTTCACCGGATGGCCGCCTTTGAAAACAACCAGAGTCGGAATGCTCATGATCCCATACTGAGCAGCGATTTCTCCATTCTCATCCACATTCAGCTTACCAATGACTGCAAGATCTGCCAGTTCCTCAGCCAGCTTCTCAATCGTCGGAGCCATCATCTTGCAGGGACCGCACCAGTCTGCATAGAAATCTACCAGAACCGGTTTGTCTGCCTTCAGCACCTCTGTCTCAAAATTAGCGGTTGTAAATTTTTTCTCCATAGTCGTAATGCTCCTTTCCTGTGATTCTGTCACTCTGTTTTATTCTCCCTTTCGCCCGCGGTTCAGCTCCTTCTCCACTTCCTTAAAACACCGGTGCCAGCGCAAAAGCAGGCGATTCAGTGCTTCCTTGTCGCTGGTGGCACTGCGCAGACATCTGGTGACTTTACATCGGATTCCCATAATCATCACCGGATCTTCTCTTCCATAACAGTATATGCAGATCAGCGGCTCGCTATCAGCTTGCAGATCGGATTTCCCATTGCGGAAAATTTCATCTCGTACTCTGTCATGACGTTGCCTTCTGCCATATCGCTGTGATGAAGATCATGTGTAAATGCCTCAATCTTCCAGCCTGCATCCGGAATCGCCTCCAGAGAATAGGCGAACAGCCCCTGATTGTCCGTCTTAAACTCCACCCTTCCGTCCTTCGCCAGGATCTGATCATAGACCTTCATGAAGTCCGGTGAAGTCAGACGACGTTTGGCATGGCGGTCCTTCGGCCACGGATCAGAGAAATTCAGATAAATCCCGGATATCTCTCCCGGAGCAAAAAACTTGCCAAGCTCGATCGCATCCACACACATAAAATAAATATTCGGCAGTTCCAGCTCTGCGCGTTTCTGAAGCGCCCGCAGCAGAACACTGGAATAACGCTCAATTCCAATATAATTGATCTGAGGATTCCGGGCTGCCAGTTCCATAATAAACCGTCCCTTTCCCATGCCAACCTCAATCTTGATGGGATTGTCATTGCCAAACAATGCACGGTAATTCCCCCGGTGTTCTTCCGGATTCTGAATCACGTACGGGCTTTCCGCAATCGCTTCTTCCGAGCCTTGGATGTGGCGTAATCTCATAATTTTATCTCCTCCTGATGTCTGTTTCTCCATTTTACCAAACCGAAGGACTCTTTGCAAGCATCCGGTCACACAGGTTTTGTTCATTTCATGTTCATGATAAGTTCACACTTTTTTCCCTCGCACAATCCAGGAAAATATGGTATCATTGTACTATCATGAGATACACAAAGGAGGACAGCTATGGGAGCTACCAGTGGAACAGACAGCTGGGAGAAAATCCAGCTGGGAGTGAAAGATACCGAACGGAAAATCGGTCAGAGAGATTATAACGCTGCCATGCTTCAGGCCCGTCAGACACTGGAGTTCATGGTCAGACTGCTTGCGGAGCGCGCATGTATTGTGGACAGCGGCAATCTGAAAGAGACGATCGACACATTATATCAGAATAAGTGGATCAGCAAGACGACCTGCGAACATTACCACAAGATCCGCCTCATCGGCACCAAGGCCTCGCAGGAGGGCGATACCAACGCATACAATGCCAATCAGGCTTACCATATGCTTTCTCAGGAAGTGTATACCTTCGCCAACGACTACAGCAATGCCCGCAAGGGAACCCGTGTGAAACCGGCCGGCCGCACGTCCGCGCAGTCCGGACGCACCTCTTCCGTTTCCGCCAAAAGCAGTTCCCAGAGCGGACGTTCCTATTCTGCGGCTTCTTCCAGAAGCCGCCGGCGTTCAAACGCAAGCCAAATTTCCTTCACGGCATATGATCTGCTGAAGCTGCTGATTCCGGTACTCTGCATCATCCTGTTGTTCTGCGTCATCAAGCTGTTTAAGCCGGACAAGGATGTGAAGCAGACCACGCAGGCTCCGGCAGCTACAGAAGCCATGCAGGAGACCCCGGCTTCCGAACCCCAGGCTCCGGCAGATGCTCCTGAGACGGTTTATCGCACCACCTCGACCCTGAACGTCAGACCGGAACCCAGCACCAACCCTGAGCGAATCGGTCAGCTCCCGGCCGGTACGACTGTGGATTATGTGCGTGAATACGATGCCGACTGGGCTGTGATCCTCTATGAGGGACAGGAGGCATATGTTGCCAGCCAGTACCTG
>JALFHZ010000047.1 GCA_022776445.1 Lachnospiraceae bacterium | reverse complement strand
CAGACTGCCCGTTATTTTGCATCCAGCCAGTTATTTCCTTCATGAGCTTCTACCTCAAGGGAAACCTTCAGGTCCGCCGCATGTTTCATTTTATCCGTCAAAATCTGTACCACCTGCTCCACTTCTTCCTGATGGGCTTCTACCAGAAGCTCATCGTGGACCTGCAGGACAATGCGGGAACGCAGATGCTTCTCCCGAAGTTCCCGGTCTACCGCGATCATCGCCAGTTTCATGATATCCGCGGCAGTTCCCTGGATTGGGGAATTCATGGCAACACGCTCCCCAAAGGAACGCTGCATGAAATTGCCGGATTTCAGTTCCGGGATTGGTCGTTTTCTTCCATACATGGTGGTGACATATCCCTGTTCTTTGCCAATTTTGACCTGGTCATCCAGAAATGTTTTCACGCCCGGATACGTTTCAAAATACTTGTTGATATATTCCAGCGCCTCCTTACGGCTGATACTCAGATCTTCACTGAGTCCAAAGGCACTGATTCCATATACAATACCAAAGTTTACTGCTTTCGCATTCCGTCTCTGCAGCGAAGTCACTTCCGCAAGCGGCGTATGGAATACTTCCGATGCCGTGATTGCATGAATATCCTGTGCATCCCGGTAAGCACTGATCAGACGGTCATCTCCTGACATATGTGCCAGAATACGCAGTTCAATCTGCGAGTAATCGGCATCCACAAACACAAATCCGTCCTCCGGCACAAAAACCTTCCGGATCGCCCGCCCCAGTTCCATCCGCACCGGGATATTCTGCAGGTTCGGCTCCGTGCTGCTGATGCGTCCGGTCGCCGTAATGGTCTGATTGAATCTTCCATGAATCCGCCCGTCCTCACCGATATAGACAGCAAGTCCTTCCGCATAGGTGGAATTCAGTTTGGTCAGCTGCCGATAATCGAGAATCATCTGCACAATCGGATAATCCGGCGCCAGTTTTTCCAGCACGTCAGCGGCTGTCGAATACCCCGTCTTGGTTTTCTTGCCGTGAGGCAGCTGCATCCGCTCAAACAGAATCTCACCCAACTGTTTCGGAGAATTGATATTGAAGATCTCTCCAGCCAAATCATATATCTCCTGCTCCAGTTTTGCAATCTTTATTTTTAATTGATCCCCATATTCCTTAAGCTGCTGCCGATCCACACGGATTCCGGCTGCCTCCATATGATAAAGACTGTAAATCAGCGGCATCTCCATATCCGTAAACAGCGTGCGCATACCTGTCTCTTCCAGCTTCTCAAGCAGTACCGGCATCGCTTTCCATGCAATATATGCCATATAGCAGGCACAGGAAATCGCCCTTTGATCGCCCTCCAAAAGCGCATCCCCAAGCAGACGCCTGCCCAGCAGATCCGCCGCGGACGGAATCGTCATTCCCAGATAGTCCCGCGCAAGATCATCGTACGCATACGTATCCTTCAGAGGATTCAGAAGATATCCCGCGACCCCAGCATCCAGAACCGGGCTTCCGTAACCAAGCTTCAGGAAAGGCAGCTGCGCCTTCAGATCCAGAACGGCAGCCGTCCCCGGTTCACGTCCTGCCAGCATGGTCACCAGTTTATCGCACAGATAAGCGCCCGTCACCAGACCTGCCGCCGGGATCGCAAAGATGTCCTCCTCTCCGGTACAGACCGCAAGCCCTCTGACTCCGTGAAAATCTGTAATCAGCTGAAAGCCAACCCGCTTTGCAGCTGCCGCCTTCTCAAAGATCTGCTCCGCTCCGGCAAGATCTTCTACACTCCAGAAATGCTCCTCCACCGATGCCCCGGCAAGATCCTCCACCTGAAACCGGGAAAGAATGGACTTGAATTCCAGTCGTTTCATATACTGATAGGCTTCCGGCGTATACAGATTGCCGATCTCCGCATCAGAATACGAAAACGCAATGGGACAATCAATGCAGATCGTCGCAAGTTCCTTGCTCATGACTGCCATATCGTAATGCTCCGTCAATGCTTTCTGAGCGCGCGGCGGACGGATCTCCGCCAGATGCGCATGGGCATTCTCAATGCTTCCGTAGGTCACAATCAGACTGGTCGCCGTCTTCTCCCCAATCGAAGGAACGCCAGGAATATTGTCCGATGCATCTCCCATCAGCGCCTTCACATCAATGAATTCCGTCGGAGTCACCTGATATTCCCGCTTCACATCCTCCGGGTAATAATCCTTTACCTCCGTGCCGGCACAGGTCGTCTTGGGTATCCGGATCTTGATATGCGTATCCGCAAGCTGTAAAAGATCGCGGTCACCCGAAACAATCGAGACCTCCGTGCCTTCCGAGGCACAGCGCTTCGCGATCGTGCCCAGAATGTCATCCGCCTCATATCCCGCCATGGTGAGGATCGGAACTCCCATAGAGTCCAGCACCTCTTTCATCAGCGGCACCTGCTCCCGCAGCTCCTCCGGCATTGGTTTGCGTGTCCCCTTGTACTCCGGATACTGCTTATGGCGGAATGTCGGTTCCTTCCGGTCAAATGCCACAGCCAGATGATCTGCCTGTTCTTCCTCCAGAATTTTAAACATAATATTGAGGAACCCATACACGGCATTCGTATGGAGTCCCTCCGAATTGGTCAGCTCCGGAACCCCATAAAACGCACGGTTCAGGATACTGTGCCCATCTATCAAAACCAGCTTATCCATATGATAAGTTCTCCTTCTCTCACTGTCAGATCCACCAGATCCGCAACTGCAGAAGCAGCGAAACCAGTACCCCTACAGCACATAATGTATTGACTGCATAACAGATCACCTTGCGCAGTCTTACCGTTCTCACCTTCATCCAGGCCATATCCAGACTCTCTTCCAGCGCGCCTGCAATATCATAGACACCTGTCCCGGAATCCAGCTGCCTGAGACCCACGTAGACTGTGTAATAGATCTCCAGCTCCTCTTTGCAGGAAGGACAGACCCGGACATGATTCAGGAACGCTTCCAGTTCCTTCTCATCAAGCTGATAATTGATATACGGCAAAACCATCTTCTCCGCCTGCCTGCATGTCAGCATACAATCCCTCCTTTTCCTATCATTCCCTATCATACAATAATCTTTCCGTTTTTTCAATTTATACAAGATTTTTTTTCAGATTATTGACTAGTTTTTTATTCTCTGCTAGAATCTTCAATTATAAAAAAAATAACTTCCAACGAAAGAAAGGAACATCCCCCATGCCAAAATTAAATGAGAATTATCAGCATTTAAAAGAAAGCTATCTCTTTGCTGAGATCGCACACCGTGTCGCGAAGTATACGGAAGAAAACCCGGACAAAAAAGTCATCCGTCTAGGAATCGGAGACGTGACTCTGCCGCTGGGCAGCCTTGCACTTCAGGGCCTGCACGAGGGTGTCGATGCCATGGCTGATTCCAGCACCTTCAAGGGCTACGGTCCGGAACAGGGCTATCCATTCCTGCGTGAAGCAATTTCCGCCTATTACGCTGAGAATGGTGTCTGCGTAGACGCCGGTGACATCTTCATCTCCGACGGTGCCAAGAGCGATACCGGCAACATTACAGAACTCTTTGATGTAGACAATGTCATTCTGATTCCGGATCCGGTTTATCCCGTTTATGTGGATACGAACCTGATGGGCGGTAAAAACATCACCTATCTGTCCGGCAATGCGGAGAACGGCTTCCTGCCGATGCCTGATCACAGCATGCATGCAGATATCATTTACCTGTGTTCCCCAAACAATCCGACCGGCGCTGTCTACAATCGTGAACAGCTCAAAGAATGGGTTGACTATGCTCTTGCCAACCACGCGGTGATTCTTTTCGACTCCGCTTATGAAGCATTTATCACGGATCCGGAACTGCCGAGAAGCATTTATGCCATCGAAGGTGCGAAGCGCTGTGCGATTGAATTCTGCTCACTTTCCAAGACCGCAGGCTTCACCGGTACCCGCTGTGGTTACACCGTAGTGCCGAAGGAACTGGTATTCCCTGCATCCAATGGAACCGAGATGTCCCTGCATGCGATGTGGAACCGCAGACAATCGACCAAATTCAACGGTACTTCCTATATTGTACAGAAAGGCGCGGCTGCCGTATTTACCAAAGAAGGCATGCAGCAGTGCCGTGAACATATTGCATACTATCAGGAGAATGCACGCATCATCGCCGAAACCCTTACCCGCAAAAAGATTCGTTTCTTCGGCGGCGTTCACTCTCCCTATATCTGGTTTGAGTGTCCGATGGGTATGGAATCCTGGGAATTCTTTGATTATCTGCTGACTCATGCTCAGGTAGTCGGCACTCCAGGCGCAGGCTTTGGCGAAAACGGAAAGCACTATTTCCGCCTGACCTCCTTCAATAATCACGAGAATACCATCGAAGCTATGAAGCGTTTTGATGAACTGTTTTAATCTCTGCCAACGGAATTTCTGCAAAGAAAAGATGCTGCATGGGGAAATCTGAAAATCCCTGATGCAGCATCTTCTGTTTTATTCCTGTTCTTATTTTGTTCCGAAAATACGGTCACCCGCATCTCCCAGTCCCGGGCAGATGTAAGCATTCTCATTCAGACAGCGATCCAGATGCCCCACGTAAATCTGAATATCCGGATGCGCTTCATGAAGACGCTTCAAACCTTCCGGAGCCGCGATGATCGACATAAACTTGATGTTTCTGCCGCCATGCTGCTTGATAAAATCAACTGCAGACACGCCGGATCCGCCGGTTGCCAGCATAGGATCTGTCACTACAATCGTACGCTGTTCAATCGGAGTCGGCAGCTTGCAGTAATATTCATGAGGCTCATGTGTCACCTCATCACGATACAAACCAATATGTCCAACCTTCGCACTGGGAACCAGAGCCAGGATTCCGTTGACCATGCCAAGACCCGCTCTCAGAATCGGCACAATCGCCAGCTTCTTGCCTGCAATCATCGGTGTCATGCAGGTCTCGATCGGAGTCTCCACCTCCACATCCTCCAGAGGAAGATCCCGAAGTGCTTCATATCCCATCAGCATCGCAATCTCCTCAATCAGCGACCGGAATTCATTGGTACCGGTACGCCTGTCACGCAGCAATGAAATCTTGTGCTGAATCAGCGGGTGATTAAAAATCGTCACATTCTCCATAACCGTATTCATCCTTTCCTGACAGATCTCTCACCTGTCCATCTCTTCCCGATTCTATCAGATTTGACAGCAGATAGCAAGTTCTACTTGTTCCGCCGGAAACTATTTTGAACTCGGACTGAACATCACGATCGCATAGTCGCCAAGTGCATGGGAAACCGGAATGGAAAAATAAATGTTTCCTTCATATTCATAGCTGAAGCTCTCCGGGAACGTATCTCCAATGGGAAAATCCGCCTTCTCAAACATCTCTGTATACTGTTCCAGAGTAAGCGTATTCTTCCATTCCATCAGTTCCTTTCTATGCGCATCACCCTCTGCAAACGGGAACTGGCAGTCATCTGACAGCACATAGCCAGCCATCGTGTAGGGATCAGCCAGTCGGGAAAGCCGGATATTTTCCACTTTCTGCACATCCACCGTACTGGTATAGAACAGGTTCGTCGGATGAGCTCCGCCTTCCGGCATACAGCTTCCCTTATATACAACCGTAATCCGGTTGCGGTCCGCACTCATCACCTGGCAGGTGATCTCTACAGAATCCCTGGATTCATCCAGTTCCAGAGCCTTTATGACTGCCAGCGCGTTGGCTTTCAGAAGCTCATCAATGGCTTTCGCTTTCTCTGTGTCTTCCATATTGACCACAGAGGGATATTCAATCTTCACCTTGCCGGAAGAATAGGTATTCTTTTTCGCTGTAATATTCCTGGATGCCGGCTTTGTCTCCGTTTCAACGGTCACAGCCTCCGTCGTCTCCGCTTTGGAAGTTTCTTTCGGTGCTGAAGTCTCCGCCATCGTCTCTGCAGCCGCCGTTGTATGAGCCGTAGACGGATTGATCTTCTCTTTTTTCTTACATCCGGTCATCATGCAGGCTCCGGTTACTGCAAGCAAAAACAGGAAAGCCGCTTTCCGGACAGCATATCTATGGTTTCTTCTTATCATAAGTATTTCCTCCTTTAAGCTGAACTGTTGCATTTCTATTATAAGGGAAATGAATGGAAAATAACAGGAGAAAAGTCTTACATATACCTTAAGATTCGCCCAAAAAGAAAAATCGCTGTAAATACCAGCAACCTGATATCTACAACGATTTGCCCCTGCCAAGGATGCCGGCAGCCGGACTCGAACCGGCACGAGGTCGCCCCCGTCAGATTTTGAGTCTGATGCGTCTGCCATTCCGCCACGCCGGCTTACTTACGCAACAGAATTATTATAACACAAGAGGCAGACCTTGGCAAGCAGATTTTACTGTTTTTCTAAAATTTTACTGTTTTTCTACAATTTCTCCACGTTTCTTATAAATCGAATTGGCAGAGATTCCCCCACGAACACTGGAAAGCGGATACACGTTGGAATGTCTGCCGATCACAGTTCCCGGATTCAGCACGGAACCGCATCCTACCTCCACCTCATCACCGATCATGGCACCGAATTTCTTCAATCCGGTCTCGATGTCGCCGTCTTCTGCATGCACCTTTACCAGAAGCTTATCGGACTTTACA
>JALFHZ010000046.1 GCA_022776445.1 Lachnospiraceae bacterium | reverse complement strand
GATACGGCGCAGAAACCGACCAATACGGAAACGAAACCCGGAGCATCGGAGAAGCCCGGAACATCAGAGAAACCGGCGGCGGAGACAACAGCTGCACCGACGACAGCTGCGCAGCCGACGCAGGCTCCGACAGCTGCAGCTGAGCCGACTGCAGCACCGAAACCGGATGCACCGGTTGAACCGTCTTCCGGACAGGATCCGGGAGGAGCCTCGTCTTCCGGTGATGTGCCGGTTCAGACAATCGCTCCGAATCCGGGAGTATGATGTTGACAGTTACATATCAGTGATATATTTTAGGGATGCCCGCAGAGCCGGGCATCTTTTTAGTATATAACTTTTGCATGAATTGTATTCAAAATAATACCAGTTTTTTTTAGAATTGCTGTTTGCAAAACGATGAAAAGTTGCTATAATGTTAACTAGGTCAGTACTCTGTTTTTGGGGGTACTCTGTGCCCGGATTTCTCCGGGTACATATCTCCCCGGAGGGCCTTTCCGGGATCCAAGCAATATTCACATTTGTAGGAGGAAAATCAAATGGCAAGAAAAATGAAAACCATGGATGGTAACCAGGCTGCTTCTCATGCTTCTTATGCTTATACAGATGTAGCTGCGATCTATCCGATCACCCCTTCTTCCGTTATGGCTGAACATACGGATGAGTGGGCAACAGAAGGCAGAAAGAATATCTTCGGCCAGACTGTACAGGTAACTGAGATGCAGTCCGAGGCTGGTGCAGCAGGTGCTGTACACGGTTCTCTGGCAGCAGGTGCGCTGACCACCACCTACACTGCTTCCCAGGGTCTGTTACTGATGATTCCTAACTTATACAAGATTGCCGGTGAGCAGCTTCCGGGCGTTATCAATGTATCTGCTCGTGCACTTGCAAGCCATGCACTGTCCATCTTTGGCGACCACTCTGATGTATATGCATGCCGTCAGACCGGCTGCGCTATGCTGTGTGAGTCCAGCGTACAGGAAGTTATGGATCTGACCCCGGTTGCTCATCTGGCAGCTATCAAGGGCAAAGTTCCGTTCATCAACTTCTTCGACGGTTTCCGTACTTCCCACGAGATTCAGAAGATCGAGACCTGGGATTACGAGGATCTGGCTGAGATGGCTGACTGGGATGCAATCGATGAGTTCCGTAAACATGCGCTGAACCCGAATCATCCGTGCCAGAGAGGTTCCGCTCAGAACCCGGATATTTTCTTCCAGGCAAGAGAGGCATGCAACCCGTACTATGACGCTCTTCCGGCAGTTGTTCAGGAGTACATGGACAAGGTTAATGCAAAAATCGGTACCGATTACAAACTGTTCAATTACTACGGCGCAGCTGATGCTGAGCAGGTTATCGTAGCTATGGGTTCTGTAAATGATACCATTGAAGAGACCATCGACTACATGATCGCTACCAGCGGTGCTAAGGTTGGTGTTGTAAAGGTTCGTCTGTACAGACCATTCTGTGCACAGGCTCTGATCGATGCAATTCCGGATACCGTTAAGAAGATCACCGTTCTTGACAGAACCAAAGAGCCGGGCGCTCTGGGTGAGCCTCTGTATCTGGATGTTGTTGCAGCTCTGAAGGGCAGCAAGTTTGATGCTGTTGAGATTTTCTCCGGTCGTTACGGTTTAGGTTCCAAGGATACCACTCCGGCACAGATTGTTGCTGTATACGGCAATACCGAGAAGAAGAAATTCACTCTGGGTATCGTTGATGATGTTACCAATCTGTCTCTGGAACTGGGCGAGCCGCTGGTAACCACTCCGGAAGGAACCACCAACTGTAAGTTCTGGGGCCTGGGTGCAGATGGTACCGTAGGTGCTAACAAGAACTCCATCAAGATCATCGGTGATAACACCGACATGTATGCACAGGCATATTTTGATTATGACTCCAAGAAATCCGGTGGTGTTACCATGTCCCACCTGCGTTTCGGTCATAAGAAGATTAAATCCACCTACCTGATCCACAAAGCAAACTTCGTAGCTTGCCACAACCCGGCATATGTTCGTAAGTACAACATGGTTCAGGAGCTGGTTGACGGCGGTACTTTCCTGCTGAACTGCCCGTGGAACGCAGAGGAGCTGGAGAAGCATCTGCCAGGTCAGATGAAGAAATTCATCGCTGATCACAACATCAACTTCTACACCATCGACGGTGTTAAGATCGGTATCGAGACCGGCATGGGCCCGACCCGTATCAATACCATTCTGCAGTCTGCATTCTTCAAACTGACCGGTATCATTCCGGAGGAGAAGGCAATCGACCTGATGAAGGCTGCTGCTAAGAAGACTTACGGCCGTAAGGGTGAAGATGTTGTTATGAAGAACTGGGCAGCAATCGATGCTGGTGCTCAGGGTGTAGTTAAAGTAGAGGTTCCGGAGAGCTGGAAGAACTGCGAAGACGAAGGCCTTGATTACAAGGTAGTTACCGAGGGAAGAAAAGACGTTGTTGATTTCGTTAACAACATTCAGACCAAGGTCAGCGCTCAGGAAGGCAACACTCTGCCGGTATCTGCATTTGTTGATTATGTAGATGGTACCACCCCGTCCGGATCTTCCGCATACGAGAAACGTGGTATCGCTGTTAACGTTCCGGTTTGGAATTCTGACAACTGTATCCAGTGTAACTTCTGTTCCTATGTATGTCCGCACGCTGTTATCCGTCCGGTTGCAATGACCGAGGCTGAAGCTGCAGGTCTTCCGGAAGGAACCAAGGTTCTGCCGTTGACCGGTATGCCGGAGTACAAGTTTGCTGTAACCATTTCCGCACTTGACTGTACCGGATGTGGTTCCTGTGCTAACGTATGTCCTGGCAAGAAGGGCGAGAAGGCTCTTACCATGGATACCCTTGAGAAACATCTGGATGAGCAGCCGGTTTACGACTATGCTCAGACCCTGCCGGTTAAGGAAGATGTTATCGCTAAATTCAAAGAGACCACCGTTAAGGGCAGCCAGTTCAAGCAGCCTCTGCTTGAGTTCTCCGGCGCATGCGCAGGATGTGGTGAGACCCCATACGCTAAGCTGATCACTCAGCTGTTCGGTGACAGAATGTACATTGCTAACGCAACCGGATGTTCTTCCATCTGGGGCAACTCTTCACCGTCTACTCCATACACCGTAAATGCAAAGGGACAGGGTCCTGCATGGGACAACTCTCTGTTCGAGGATAACGCAGAGTTCGGTTATGGTATGTTACTGGCTCAGAACGCAATCAGAAGCGGTCTGAAAGCTAAAGTTGAGGCTGTTGCAGCAAATGAGGCAGCTTCTGAAGAAGTAAAAGCCGCTTGTCAGGAATGGCTGGATACCTACTCTGTAGGTGCTACCAATGGCGCAGCTACCGACAAACTGGTTGCAGTTCTGGATGGCATTGACTGCCCGACCTGCAAGGATATCGTTAAGAACAAAGACTTCCTGGCTAAGAAATCCCAGTGGATCTTCGGTGGTGACGGATGGGCTTATGATATCGGTTTCGGCGGCGTTGACCATGTACTGGCAAGCGGCAAAGATATCAACGTAATGGTATTCGATACCGAGGTTTATTCCAATACCGGCGGTCAGTCCTCCAAGGCTACCAAGACTGGTGCAGTTGCTCAGTTTGCAGCTGGCGGTAAAGAGACCAAGAAGAAAGATCTTGCAAGCATCGCTATGAGCTATGGTTACGTATATGTAGCACAGATCTCCATGGGTGCTGATTATGCTCAGACTGTTAAGGCGATCGCTGAGGCAGAGGCATATCCGGGTCCGTCTCTGATCATTGCTTACGCTCCATGTATCAACCATGGTATCAAGAAGGGCATGAGCAAAGCTCAGACCGAGGAGAAACTGGCAGTTGAGACCGGTTACTGGAACAACTTCCGTTACAACCCGGCTGCTGAGAAGAAGTTCACTCTGGACAGCAAGGCTCCGAACATGGAAGGCTATCAGGACTTCTTGAAGGGCGAGGTTCGTTACGCTTCTCTGGCTATGAAGAATCCGGAGAGAGCAGCTAACCTGTTTGCTAAGAACGAGGCTGAGGCTAAGGAGAGATACGAGTATCTGTCCAAGCTGGTTGCTCTGTATGGCAACGAATAAT
>JALFHZ010000038.1 GCA_022776445.1 Lachnospiraceae bacterium | reverse complement strand
TTTTTCATATTATTCCGTTAATTCGATAATCCGAAATTCAATAATTCTGCTGTCGGCCCTATCATATTGCTGCGTTTTAACAGTCATGCCCATTCACTGTATTGAATGCGTTGTCCCTTTGTCGGGCAACTCATTTATTTTTATTTTCTCCCCGCCTCCGCTGCACGTGCCATTTTGATCACATCTTTGCTCATCTCGCGGAAATAATCCTGTGGAGTACCAAGCGAGAAAAAGCTCGCCCCCTGCTCCACCCAGAATTTCATAAGCTCCATGTCCAGTAGGCCATAGGATAATCCAAATGGTTTCTTATGTGCTTTGCACTTATCAATAATGGTCTGCATCAGGGCCTTCATTTCCGGTTCATGGAATTTTCCCAACCTTCCGGCTGATGCCGAAAGATCCATCGGGCCACAGATGATCCCATCCACGCCGGGTACCTCCAATATCTCATCTAGGTTTTTCACTGCCTCAACGTGTTCACACTGCATCAGCTTCAAAAAGCTGCCGTCAACTGCTGCAACGTATTCATCGAAACTCTTCATGCCATAGTCAATGGCACGAAGTGGGCCAAATCCCCTTGTCCCTTTCGGCGGATACGTACAGATAGAGACACAGTGCCGTGCTTCCTCAGCTGTATTGACCATAGGAAAGATCACACCATCCGGCCCGCATTCAATAATAGGCTTTACGTGCGCCATATCGTGATCCGGAACACGGACAATAGCACAGCAGCCTCCGGCATTTGTCGCAATAATTGCATTTTTGATCATAGGCTGTGTCATACCTGCATGTTCATTATCAATCCAAATATAGTCATACCCCAAAAGGCCACACATTTCATAAAAATCAGCATCCGTCGTAGAACAATGCGTTCCAAAACACAGTTCATTCCTTTTTAGCTTTTCTTTGATAAGTGAAATCCGGTTCACGTTCTACGCCTCCATTGTTTTATATTTTCCTTTTTCCAAGGCTTCTATGTTTTCACGCTTCTTCATATTATAATGTCTCATCATAATACCTTAACTGTGCCTTAATTGATGGAGTTTTGACATGACAGCAGATTTCTGCGGGTCGAACAGATCCACCAATTCACAATAAACTTCATATAATTTATTGTATCTTTTGACACGCTGCTCATCCGGACGATATACCAGATCTTTCAAATGTGCCATATTAGAAACAGCCTCACCGATAGTTCCATAACCTCCCGCTTCTTTTCCCGCAGCTACCGACGCATAAATGGCAGAACCGAGGGCTGCCGTCTGGTCCGTATCTGAAACCATGATCTCACGGTTCAGCACATCCGCATAAATCTGCATCAGCAGAGGATTCTTCTCAGCAATACCGCCGCTTGCAATGATCACACGGATATCCGCATGGGCTTCCGTAAACAGATCCAGAATCTTCCTCGTGCCAAAAGCCGTGGCTTCGATCAGGGCACGGTAGATTTCCTCCGGTTTTGTAGAAAGGGTACAGCCTACCAGAGCTCCGGAGAGACGTCCATCTACGTAAGGAGTCTTATTTCCATTCCACCAATCCAGCGCAACAAGTCCATTTGCGCCCGGTACAAGCTTCTCTGCTTTCTTGGAAAGATATGCATGAAGGTTCAAGCCTTCCTCTTCGGCTCCCTTCGCATATTCCGCAGGAACAGCATTATCCACAAACCAACCGAACATATCACCTACTGCCGCAAGTCCTGATTCCAACGCAAAATTATCCGGCAGGATCGCATGCTTTACCCCGCTGACCACGCCATTTTTTGCGTAACCTTCCTCGGACAAAGCAAGCATGACGCTGGAGGTTCCTACCACCATCATCATCTGATCCGGACGGCTCACACCGCTTCCCGGCATACCTGCATGGGAATCAATAATGGCTGCCGCCACCGGAATACCGGCTTTGATCCCCAGCTTGTCAGCCCACTCCTGCGTCAAGTATCCTGCCGCTTCCCCTGCAAGAGCAATATCTGAACCCAGTTTGTCTTCTGCGAGATTTTCCAGTATCGGTGACAATTCTTTCAAAAAGTCTTTCGAAGGATAACCCGTCTGTGGTGTCCACATCGCTTTGTATCCTGCCAGATTTCCCGATCTTTTTCTGGAACCTGTCATCTTCTGCGCAAGCCAGTCCCCCGCTTCCAAAATCTGGTCTGCCGCCTCATACACCTCCGGTGCCTCTTCAACAATCTGAAGGATCTTCGGCAGCAAAAGTTCTGAAGAGATCTTTCCTCCGTACTGGATATTATTGATCTCTCCTCGTTTTTCCAAAAGCGCGCTGATACGGTCTGCCTGCGGCTGTCCCCCATGGTGTTTCCACAATTTTACGTATGCGTGCGGCTCGCTCTTAAAACGTTCCTGCGCGCAGAGGGGATCATTGTTTTCATCCACAGGAAGCATCGTACAAGAAGTAAAGTCGATGCCGATGCCAATGATATCTTCCTTCGCTGCCACACCGCTGTCTACAACTTTTTTTACAATCTCCTGCAGCACATCCAGATAATCCTGAGGATACTGCAATGCCCAGTCCGCTCCCGAAAGCTTCTCTCCTCCGGGAAGGCTGTGATCCATAACCGCATGTTCATAATTCTTGACCGCTGAAACAAGCACCTTTCCGTCACTGCAGTCCACCAAAACCGCCCTGCCGGAAAGCGTCCCATAATCAAGCCCAATTACATATTTTTTCTCCATAGTATTCCGCCCCTTTATGTACATTTCATTGGTGTAAGTATAACACACAATCACGAAGAATGTAAATGCAGTTTATTATGCGGCCTATCGACATTCATTTCAAAAAGATTTTATTCAAACATGTATTTATGCAAAGTTCTTCGAACAGCACCAAAACCGGCCAGTTCTTCCTTAATTAAGTCCTCTGTTTTTTCGCCCACACCCGCCTCATACAAATTAATATGGAATATATTTTCATTTGACAAAATTATCTTTGCTTTGTCCTGTAAGCTATCTGGCTCTCCCAGTCTAACACCTTGAAGTATACCTTGAAGTTCTTCAATCA
>JALFHZ010000031.1 GCA_022776445.1 Lachnospiraceae bacterium | reverse complement strand
ACTCTGAAAAAGCATATCATCAACTATTCCAAAACGCGGGCCACTTATGAGGAGTACCGTAAAGCCGGTTACAGCAAAAAATTTTTGGAATCACATCGGGAAGAGATTACGATTCATAAAGCCGCAAAGGCGGCCTTCGATGAATTGGGCGTAAGGAAGCTTCCAAGGGTAAAGGATCTCAGTATTGAATATGCTGAGGTGCTGGCAGCAAAAAAGCAGACCTATGCCGAATACAGACTGGCGAAAAATGATGCCTAGGAGCTTCTGATTGCCCAGCAGAATATTGCTTCTCTCTACGATGCAGAGCGCAAGGAAGAAGAGCAGAAACGCCGGAAGGATGAGCAAAGTCATTAAGTCTGGCAAATCAAAAGGTCTGAGTGACAGTGATTGTGTTGCTACTCAGACCTTGCTTTTTTTAGTGTTTCGAAGAAACGCGCAGCCATCACGAAGTGATGATCGATAAGGGCTTGGGAATATCCCAACAAGCAAGTTGTCCCATTTCGGGATAACGCCGTTTTCGCAGGACTTGGCCAAGGAAACATTGCTTGCCAAATTAGTGAGGTGCGTAAAATTTTGAGCAATAGGAGTTGATAAATAGATTGATTTTCCGCGAAGTTTGGAGTACAATTATTCTGTCGAATTATAACATCTTCTCGAATCAGAACGGAGAATGGTATGGGTTATTTATCAATTAGACAAACCTCTGAAAAATGGAATCTTTCTGCTAGATGGATAAACGACCTTTGTAAAGCAGGAAGAATACCTGGAGCAATGAAAATAGGTTCATATTGGGCAATTCCTGATGAAGCAGAAAAACCGTTAGATGCTCGAGTGAAAAGCGGGCGATACATCAAAACAAAAAGTGAGCGTATAAAGTAATGGCTGTTAGGATACCTTGGGATAAATATGAAGCATCTCTCTTGCTAGACTACTGCATCAAGGTTGAAAATGGAGAAGTATCTCGCACTGAAGCAATTTCTATTGTTTCACAAATCTTGAGGCAACGGGCAGTTTCTGCTGGTCATGAAATCGATGAAGTATTTCGAAATGAGAATGGCATCAGTATGCAATTTTCTGCTATGAGAAATTGCTATTTGGGTAAAAGCCACGGTTTAACCATTTCGAAATTGTTTTATAAAATCGTCGAACTCCAGAAGAATAACCCAAATGAATTCTACAAATTATTGCGGGAGGAATCAGAGAAAATGGAAACTTCAACTTGGCAGGAATTCCTCCAGTGGCTGAGAAATAAATACCCGAAGAGAGAAGAGGAAATACTGCATTCGCTTACGATGATAAATGCTCTTGGCCGGAAAAACCGTATGATAAAAAGTCCTTTAGGGGACATTCGTGATCCGGAAGAAATCAATAGAATAATGAACGCTGTAACAGCTTCATCTTCGCATGGATTTCAATCCAAGAAAAATGCAGTCAATGCCTGCTATGCACTTCAGCTGTACACGAAATTTTTGCAAGAGGAGAGAATTCCAGCTTCGTATAAAGCAGATCAGAAAGAACAGACTGCGGAATATGCAGAAAACAGTGACGGGATATTGAAGGTTGATTTCAATGTTATTCGGAGTTATGCACACACAAAGCCAATTTACTGCGCCTATAAAAATCAGCCAATTAATCTATCTGGCTGGAATGCGATATTTCATGCTCTTGTGCAGTTAATATATAGAGATTATAGAGACAAGTTCCCGGTTGGGCAGAGCCTGTCTTCGAGCGCTCGGATTGACACCGGAAAGTCTGAGCAAATGATATACCCCAAAGAGATTGCTGATGGTATTTATCTGGAGTGCAATGTAAATTCCACTGGAGTTATTAACAAACTTCGTTCCCTGATGGATATCTGCGGCATGGATTATGATGTAATTGAAATACAGTATCGTTTTACCGAAAAAGGTTCCGGCAAAAAGCCTATTCAGAAAACAGCTATTGTATCTAAGTGGGAACCCCAATATACAGAGGCAGTTACACAGATTTTGTCTGCAAAATATAAATATGGTTTTCGTATCGGTTCTGCGATTGAGATGATGAAAATCAGAAATTATGCGGAAGCAGAGAATCTGGACCTGCCTGCGTCTAATGAAGATCTTGAAAAGGAAATTAACGCAGCAGGTGTCTCTATTGATGGAAAAATATATATATTCAGTAAGGAACTTCTAGAAATGCTCGGTAGCGTGATTGATGAGATATTCCAGACTGGCGTAACTGTTATTTTCCTCAATGCATTTATAGAAAAGAAGGAAGAATGGCTGGAAGAAAATCATATTGTTTCTGAACAAATTTTGAAGGAAGTACTAAAACAGTGCAGACCACATTTGTACTTTGGTCAGAATATCATCACATCTGGTAATCGCATCACAGAGCATGAGGCGGTAGTTGCCGAAATACATCGTGTTGCAGGGTCAGAAGCAATTGTATATTTTACAGACCTTACAGAGCAACTGATATACATCCCCTCTGAAAAAATCGCATGGAGCTTATCGGCAAGTGATGAATTTGTATGGATTAGTGAAGGAAAATATTTTCGGATGTGTCACTTTATTTACAATAATGAAGATGCGGAAGAAATTTTGAGTTTTGTTTCAGAGGAATGTGATAGCAAAGGATATGCATCAATTACAGGTGTTCCGATGGATCGTATTTCTGAAGAAAACTATGAACTGTCCACCACAGCTCTTTACTCTGCTGTTTACAATGCCATTTTAAAAGAACGTTATTATCTTAACGGTAAGATTCTGTCCACAGTTCAGAATGGTGTTGATATTACAGTTCTTCTGAAGGCTTATTGTCAAAATCGTGATGAGTGTTCCGTTACTGAGGTGATGAAGCGGGCGGAAGAATTGACTGGTTCAAGCAATAAGCAGTATTCACTAATTGCGATGTATGACACTATGGTTAGGGCGGATGAGGATCGTTTTGTATCGGAAACCCAGGTTAGTTTTGATGTAGCTCAGATTGATAATCTGCTGGAAAAAATTATCGGTGATAGATTCGCACCAATTCGAAAAATTTCGACTTTTGCGTTGTTTCCGACTTGTGGGCTCAACTGGAATCATTATCTTTTGGAGAGCTACTGTTATCGTTTTAGTAGAAAGTTTCGGCTTTCAGTCCTGAATTACAACGATAAGAATGCGGGTATAATTGCCGCAATCGATTTGCCGCTGAGTTATAATGAAATGCTCTGCGAAGCGGCAGCGGATGCAGATATTGAACTGACACTAGAAGCTGTTGGAGAATATCTTTTTACTAATAGTTTTACGGCTAAGCGGAAGTATTCCAGCATGTCAGAGATTATTAAAAGAGCAAAGACTATCAGAGAGGAGAGGTAATCCCTTTGTACTCATACACATATGACCCTAGATCTGGTGGAATTATTTTAAACTCCACACCTACTAATTTTTCGAAGGAACCGCGACCAGTCTATGCGCCAGAGCTTGACCTACTGGGCTTTGATCAATATTGGGAATACGATAAGCAGACTGACTTACCCTATATGTGGGCAGAATCTAATGCCTACTGGTATCGAGGAGTCCAGATTGCGAAAACAAAAGGAGGTGATCTTTACAATGCACCTGAACTGTTTCCGATTAGAAGTGAAGATGGAAGTATCCCATTCGCTAAAATAAACGGCGAGGCTCTGCAGGCCATTGATATTGCTGAAATGTGCAGCAAGAACGAGGGATTGTTGACGATTTTGGAAGATTCTACAGTAAAGAAAATTATTAAGGAATACGAGAAGTTCAAAAAGAAGATTGACATCTTCCATGTAGCTTTCTCGGGTGGAAAAGACAGCGCGGTGCTGTTGGATCTAGTGAAGAAGGCACTTCCAATTGGAAGTTTTGTTGTGATTTTTGGTGATACCGGGATGGAGTTTCCGGATACCTATCAGGCGATTGAAATAACAAAGCAACAGTGCGAAGAAGATGGGACACCATTCTATGTTTCGCAATCCCATTTAAGCACAAAGGATTCATGGGAATTGTTTGGTCCTCCATCAAAAACATTGCGTTGGTGTTGTAGTGTTCATAAAAGCACACCTCAAACTCTGAAAATGAGAGAAATAACAGGGAAAGATAATTATACTGGTTTGGATTTTGTTGGAGTGAGGAAACATGAAAGCTTGGCCCGTAGCACATATGAATATGAAAACTACGGAAAAAAGCAAAAGGGACAGTATAGCTTTAATCCTATTCTGGAATGGACATCAGCGGAGATATGGTTATACATATTTGCAAATGATGTGTATATAAACGAGGCATATAAAAAAGGTACATCACGAGCAGGATGCTTACTTTGTCCTATGTCTAGTGGAAGTAGTGACTATGCACGACATATGAATTATAAGGATAGTGTTGATAATTTGATTTCAATGATCGTTACTTCGAATAGTTGGGATAGTCATAGCAAGGAAGATTCTCTTACATATATTACTTCGGGTGGTTGGATTAACCGTAGAAGTGGGCGTGGGTTAACAGGAAACTCACTCAGATATAAGGAAACAACAAAGGACGGACTAATACATTTCGAGCTCATTAATCCATCTTCTGATTGGAGAGAGTGGATAAAAACAGCTGAAAATCAACATTTTGAGTATTCTACGCAAGAAACGCCGCAAGGAATTATTATTACAGTTGCCGAATCTGCTTTCAAGCAATACCCCACAGCGGGAAAATACTTCCGACAGGCTTTAAGAAAAGCAGCTTATTGTGTCGGGTGCCGTGTATGTGAAACAAATTGCAAAAGCGGAAGACTCAAATTTGAAAATGGAAAATTGATAATTACTGACTGCGTGCAGTGCCATGAGTGTCATGAAATACCTGGAGGCTGTCATGCATACAATTCCTTAAAAATACCGCAGGGAGAAAAGAAAATGAAGACAATAAATTGCTTTGATGATCATGCCCCAAAAAGAGACTGGCTGGTATCATTTTTTGACCTACAGGACGCTTTTTTTGATGAGCATACGCTTGGTCCCAATATGTTTACTCATTTTAAAAGGTTTTTGAGAGATGCGGGACTTATTGAGCAGAGAATCAATAAATGCACTCCCTTTTGCAAGTTGATTTGTAACATAGGTTGGGAAAGCGAAGCTGCTTTAGGGCTTATACTTACGAATCTTGCTTATGATAATACTCAGTTTGAATGGTATGTTAACAATATGGATATTGGTATCTACTATGATAACAATGAAATGAAGGAGAGACTTATTGCTGAAGAGATGAAAGAAAAGGCAGCAAAGTCGATAGTAAAATCCTTCGCTCGTATTGTAGAAACACCTTTTGGGACTACTCTTAATTTTGGTTATGCAGATAAAAGCGATATGGTTCGTTCAAAATGTTCTTTGCCAGATACAAGGGTGTTCATGTATGCACTTTATCGTTTTGCTGAACGCTGCAATTTGGAAAAAGAATTTAATGTCTCGTATATGTTTGATGAAAGCATTGAGCGAGACGGTGTCAGCCCTGTCCGCCTTTTCGGCGTATACGATGAAGAAGAACTTCGTTCTATTCTTTTGGGTCTCTCTGAACGGTATCCAGCATTCATAAATGCAACTTTTACAAATGACCTGCAGACGATTTCGTTGAGGGACAAGTCCTCAGCAGATGTGCTGAAACTCTTTGAGGAGGATTTCTAATATGGCAAGTAATAAATATTGCGAATACTTCAATGTTGATGAAGCATATTTCCCTTGTATCGACGAGTCGGCCATTAATGCAGGTGCTCCCTGGGAGACAACTTATCCCCACGAGACTTTCATTGAACTGTTGAACAGTGTGGAGAAAATGTTAGGTGGAACTACGAACCGTTCTATCTGGATTCATGGTGCATATGGTACCGGTAAATCACAGTGTGCTTATGCATTAAAGAAAATACTGGAAGTTCCTGAGAATGAACTACGTGCTTATTGGGATAAATATGAGCCACTTAAGAAAAACAATGCCCTTCTGGAAAAGATAATCGGTCATAAAGAGCAGGGGATCCTAACAGCTTATCGCTATGCATCTGGCAGTATCACGACTCCGCAACAACTTTTTTTTGCGGTTCAGGAAAGTATTCAGACTTCACTGTCTGCGGTTCCTGGTTCCTACAAGGGAGAGAATACGCTGAAGGAAAGTGTAATTGCATGGCTAGAAGATCCTGCCCACAATAGCTTTGTAAACAATCTTCTTCAAAAGCCGGAGTGGATGGCTGAATTTTCACAGTCTACTGCAGATGAAATAATAAATACGCTGAAAAAACGGAGCGAAGTGTCAGGTCTGATGGAAAGTATTTTCAAACTTGCTGCAAAGGAAGGTATTACTGCACTATCTTTGACTGCGGATTCGCTCTGCAAGTGGATTATTGATATTGTGAACAATAATCACACCAAGATTGTTCTGATTTGGGATGAGTTTAGTGGTTTCTTCCGTCAAAACAGAAATTCATTGGACGAATTCTAGAAAATTGTTTCTCTCTGCGAAGAAACGCATTTTTATTTTGTGATTGTGACCCATCCTATCACATCGATTGCCGGTGCATCTATTTCCAAGGACGATCCGATGAGTGTTGTTCAGCAGAGATATAACAAGGTTGAGATTACTCTGCCTCCGAATATCGCGTTTGAACTGACTGGCCATGCATTTTCTGTCATTGAGGCTGCAAAGCCTCAGTGGGAACAGATGACGAGTGAACTGAGTGCAAACATAACCTCTTCTAAAATGGCTGTTATGAAGGCTGCAGATGTAAAATCCGATACAGTCATGCGGCATATGCTTCCTATTCATCCAATGTCGGCATTAGTTCTAAAAAACATCGCTTCCGCATTCCAGTCGAATCAACGAAGCATGTTTGATTTTATCAAAACACCGAAGGATCTGGATGTTCATGCGTTTCAGTGGTTTATTCAGAATACAAGCCCTATTTCAGACCGGCCATTGCTGACCATTGATATGCTATGGGACTTCTTCTATGACAAGGGAAAGGACTATTTATCATCTGATATAAAACTGATTCTTGATACCTTCCCGCAGCAGACGAATCTTAACAGCAAAGAAAAGATCGTTCTAAAAACCATTCTGATTATGCAAGCGGTTGATCAGCGTTTGGGAGGTTCTATTCCAGTGCTGAAACCTACCGATCAGAATTTGAGCTATGCTTTTGAAGGGGACTGGGACGAACTTGAAAATGAATGTAAAAGCATTGCAAAGGGCCTTGTCAGCAAGGGAGTGTTGATTCTTACCCCGATTGCGGACGGTAAGAAGGTGTATTCTGCTGCAGTACTGGCTGGTGATGGCGCAAAGATTGACAAATACAAGGATGAAGTGCGGAAAGCAGGAACGATTTCCAAGTTGATCGATGAGGGGCCGGCATTAGCTTCCGCTCTTGATCTTACTCCTGCACTGCGCCTTCGTTTTGCAAATAACCCGGATACCGGTTCTCTTCTTGTCGTGACTAATGTCACTTTTGCCAAGACAATGGACAACTTGAAGTCAAAGGATGTTGGTTGGCGTTTTATGGCTGTGCTTGCACTGGCAAAAACGGAGGAGGAAGCGCAGGCTTTTCGTATTCAGATTAAGAATACTATTTCAAACCCAGACTATAAAAACATTGCGATAATTGACGCACTGTCAACACCGCTCGGTCTGGAAGAATTTGAGAAGTATGTAGATTATTCTGCAATGTCCATGTACTATCAAGGGAATAATAACCAACAGTCCAAGGATAATGCCCGCAAGGCGAAGGAAGTTCTGGAACGAGCATGGAAAGATCGCATTCATGATGGTCAATTTATCGTGTGGACATATGATAATCAGGATGGAGAAAAAGCAACTGGAGCATCTTCTGTTCATACGATTCTGCAGACAATTGTTATAAATCGATACAAGTACGTGCCAGACTTCACCAAAGGATTAACTGAGTCTCAATTGAAGCTTTCCAAAGCGAAAGAAACATCTAAATACGGTATGGCTGTCATGGATGTGAAGGGCCTTATTGCCGGATGCGAAAAGAGTGTACTGGGAAAAGTCTGGAATCGGGATAAATACTGGGAAGATCCGAAGCTTGAAAGGGAAGGTATTTCTATTATCAAAAAGTCAGTTAACAAGATGATAGAGGATTCCTTTAAGGCAGGAGGTCGTATTTCCATTGATGAGATTTATGATTTCGTCGAGACCACCTATGGCTATTCTTCCTGCAATCTCACTGCCTTTATTGTTGGTTTCTTGCTAAAGGAGTATAGCTCGGATCCGTATCGTTGCCAGGATTCTGAGGGCCATAGAGAATCTATGACGCCGGATAAGTTATCCGAGATGATCGGAAATTATATGAGCAAAAAGGCAAAGACAACTTATATTGTCAGCCTTACACCAGAAGAAAAAGCTTTCTATGAATTGACAGAGAAAGCATGGAAGATTACTCCGAATACCTGCTCTTCTCCATCACAAGCTGGTTCATTGATTCAAGCAAAGATGCGTGAATTTGTGTACCCGGTTTGGACGTTGGAAGAAGTGGATAATGCAGGCGTATATGACATTGTAAAGAAATATATTGCACTTGTTCAGAGTGATGGAGTATCAGCACATGGAATTGCAAAAGAAATAGGCGAAATTGCCATCCATCGTAAATCTAGTGAACAGAATCTTTCTGATTTGCTTACAGCAGAGAATTGCCAGAAGGGTATGTCTCTCTTTCTGGAGCATTTTGATGACCGCAAGCTGTTGTCGCTGGCAAAGGAAATCGGAGCCACCGATCATGTTCTTAGTGACATTAAGAAATTGTTCAGTGTGAAACATTCTGCACAATGGATCTCCACGACTGGCGAAGATGAAATTCGGAAGCTGACAGTCGAGTACGAGTTTGTAAAGATCTCTAATATCCTGCTTAATGTTACTAACAACAATAAGGATTCGTCTTTTGGTTCCTGGAGAGATACGCTAAAGTTTATTGGTTTCTCCTGCGAGGCAATTCAAGCTAAGCGTCCTTCCCTGAATAAGCTATTCTACACTCTGATGATGATTGTAAACCATGAGGATATTCTCGCTGATAATCTGAAACAGTTGCTAGGGGAGCTTTCCGTACATAATACGGAAATGAGGGATATTCTTAGTGATTCTATCTCTGTATTCCGGGAAATATATGCACCTTATCTGGAGGGGTTTACTGCGGAGGAATGCGAAGAAATCCGTAATTCCATTACAGAGAATATGTTTGTCCTCTCTGCAACAAAGAGCAACAGCACAGTTAAGAAAGCGGCAGAGGACTATCGTAAGAATCAGGTGAAATCTCAGCTCTTTAAGCTTTGGGGGGACAAGACCTCTGGAACCAAGAATCCGCGCCAGTGGTCTCAGAAACATCAGACACCAATCCTTTGCTGTGTAGATCCATCTATCTATAGTGAGGCAAAGAAAGCGTTTGCAGTTTTAAACAGCAGTGTACAGAGTGAGTCGGAAATCAAGTCGGCGCTGGCATTTTTGGAAAGTGCTACTTTCTTTGAACAGCTTGCAGATTCCGCATATCGCGATCAGTGCTTTATTAAGCGAGTCATGGGCTATTATGTGAAATTGCTTCCAGACATTCAGACAGTTCGCAATGAATTGGAAGGACTGACGGTAGATCCTTACGATTGGTCTGATGATCCGAGAGTACAGGCAAAGATCAAAAGCATGGCAAATGCGGAGTATAATGCTGGCGGAAGCGACAGTGCGATTAAGACGATTGATTCCATGGGAGAACGTGAACTCCGAGATTGGTTGAAAAAACTTGTCACTGGGGATATGGAACTTGGAATTAAAATAATAAGCAATGGAGGGCAGTAAGCTTTATGTTGTGCAGCGAGGTTGAAAGCTATATCACGACTGCAAAAGGTCTTCCCTTTTTCTACGCAGTTGGCGATTCTGACTATAATGAAATATTAAATGAGCTTCGGCAGCGTGGCGTGGAAGTTGATCGAGTCAGTGATTTCTGCCTGAAAGATGATAAATATCCAGATATTGATGATATTATCGACTACTTTCGCACTTTAGACATCGACTGCCATACAAACAAGCATGTGCTGATCGGGCTTGGCGAGTATTTGGCGCTTAGAGGAGCAACTTATGCGGATAAGCAGTTGCATCGCTTAAAAAACACTACGTTGGGAACGGCGCGTGTAATTTTATTGCTACGTGGTGTTTCTCCGCAGGTTTATTCTCTCGTAGCAGAGGATGAAAGACTGAATGCCCAGAAAAGAGTATTCATCTCCTCTAATGCCATGTCAGAAATCTCTGTGACATCGGTGAAGTATTCTATGGATTCCAATGTGGCTCAGGGAGTACAGGGCTTGATTCGGGTGTTTGAGGATGGTGCAGTTGGAAACTGCAATATAAAGACAATGATGGAGTTTCCACAGTCATTAATTCCTGTATCGAGTATCAATACGGCTTATGAGGCAATTCGCAGAACGATATCCGACTTTTCCCTGCCGGAAACTCTGGGAACAGAGCAACAGTGGGATAGATTGTTTCAGGAAACCAGCAGACGCAAGAATTCTATGGATGCTGTGTTTGAGTACTACGGATACTCTGATAATTATGATGAGGATCTGTACAATAATTGTGCCGGATTTGAGTACAAGAACTGGGCGTTTTTTCTTTATCTGAAACTAAATGTTGAGAATATCAAAAACGAGTATCTGCGTTATGTAGTTACTGTGACAGACTGTTACGATAAACTGAAGGAAAACATCCTGACAGAGATCATTCGCATCTCGAGAAAAGATGCCCGTTTTGCGACATTTTATGCAGATAGGAAAAAGCTAATTCGGTATTTTCCGGAGACAGATATGGCGGCGTTTATTCTTGAAAATGATATTGATCCAGCAGAAAGCATCTACCGATATACGGACTGCACCCGCATGGAATGTGCAAAGATCATCGAATGGGTTGCAACAAATGGATATATCAAAGAAATCGACAGCATTTATCCTGCGCTTGGGCTGTATCTGAAACCGTATATCTTTGACTGCGGCAAGCATTCCGATGAATTTACAGAATACTTCCGGCAGTATAGGTTGCAAAAGGTGACAAACCAGATTACACCAGCTTTTCTGGAAACGGTGGAGAAGAATGCAAAAGGTTTACCGTATACTCATCTTGAAACGCGTGATAGCGTAATTCTGAGGATAAGGGATAAAAAGAATGCCTACCTTTACTGGATTGATGCGTTGGGCGTAGAGTACATGGCATATATTACAGAATTGGTTTGTAAAAAGGGCCTTTCCATGCATACGGATATTACCTATGCGGAACTTCCTACCATTACTTCTATAAACAGAAATTTTTACGAGAAGTGGGCTGGACCTCTGAAGCGTAAAGAGGAAGCGCTCGATAATATCAAGCATAAGGATGAGGGTGGTTTTGTATACACAGATGGAAGTGCCCCGATTCATCTTTATTCTGAGTTAAAGGTAATTGAGAGAGCAATCGATTTTGCAGCCACAGAGCTTGCACTACATCATTGCAAATCATTTGTAATTGCAAGTGACCATGGAGCTTCCAGACTAGCGGTCCTTCATAAGCAAGAAGAAAAATACGAGACGGATACAAAGGGAGAACATTCCGGACGTTGTTGCAAAGAATTTTCAGATGCGGAGCTCCCTTATGCAATCAGAGAGAATGGATATCTCGTATTAGCAGATTACGGTAGATTTAAGAAAAGTCGCGCCGCAAATGTGGAAGTACATGGCGGAGCATCTTTGGAAGAAGTGCTAGTGCCGGTCATTACTTTGACTTTGAAGAAGCAATCGGATCAAATAATCAAGTTGCTAGATCCGGATTCCATTCAGTCTGACCGCCATGCTGGTACAACGATTAATCTTTACATTTCCGATGTAGAGCATAGTGGGGATGTCCGCATTGTTATTGCAGACAAGTCTTACGCTGCAACAAGTAAGGACGCAACACATTATTCTGTCTTATTGGATGACTATAAGCGAGCAAAAAAGAATGTATCTGCTTCTATTTATGATGGGGAAGATCTCATCGGCAACATAAATTTTGAAATCAAGGGACGAACAGCAACCGTGAAAAATGATTTCGATGACCTGTTTTAAGGAGGAGCTTTGATGGATTATACCGAAAAGCTAAGAGACTGTTTCGATGAAATGGTTGTATATAAAGATCTGAAAAAAACAAACTTCTTTTCAGCACTTAGTCTTCCTGCGTTTATGCGAGACTGGCTTTTAAAGAAGTTTGAAGATGACGAGGGAAACTTTGATAAGGATGATCTCGCTCGATTCGTTAAAAAGTATATTCCACGGAAAGATGATTGGAATTCTATAAAGAATAGAATCATCATTGAGGGAGAGCATGTAAAATTTCTGGCTAAAGTGTCAATTAATATTGACATCAAAACAGGGGAGGTTTCTTTTGCCCTTCCTGATTTTGGACTAGGCTATAAAGAAACCATCATCGAAAGTGATGTGTGGGAAGACTGCAAGGATGACCTGGTCCGTGGTAGCGATACCTGGGGTATGGTTGAACTAGGATATCGTTCACCGGAAGATTTTGACTTTCAGTTTGAATATGAGCAAAAGCGATCTAAAGGAAAGAACTCACAAGTGGGCAAGATTAAGCTTGTTTCTTTCAAGAATTTCTGCCCATACCAGATTGATCTGGAACAGTATAAGGATGCCCGTCAAGATTTTGCTATGGAAGAATGGCTCGATGTTATTCTTGGTGCGGTAGACTATAATGCTGCTGGATATCAGTCGGAAGAGCAGAAGCTTACAATGATCACGCGATTGCTTCCATTTGTTGAAAAGCGTTTGAATCTAATTGAACTTGCGCCGAAAGGCACCGGAAAATCTTATCTGTTTGGTAATGTCAGTCGCTATGGTTGGCTATCTAGCGGTGGTGTAATGAGCCGAGCTAAAATGTTTTATGATCAGACAAAGCGTAAAGAAGGTCTTATCGCTGGAAGTGATTTTGTAACATTGGATGAGGTCCAGACCATCTCTTTTACGGATACTGATGAGATGCGTGCTGCATTGAAAGGTTATTTGGAGCAAGGAAATTTTACTGTTGGTGATTACAAGGGCGTTGCTGATGCAGGTGTTATTCTTTGTGGTAACATCCGTAAAGAGATAATGGATGCAGATGGTTACAGCAATATGTTTACAGAACTTCCGGTTGTATTTCATGAGTCAGCTTTAATTGAGCGCTTTCATGGATTTATCAAGGGCTGGAATATCCCGCGTATGAATGACGATTTGAAGATAGATGGATGGGCGCTGAATTCTGAGTATTTTTGCTCTATTATGCATGAATTGCGCAGCGATATGACTTATAGAAGTATTGTAGATGAATTGATTATTGTTCCTGATGGTGCAGATACCCGTGACACAGAAGCTGTAAAGAGAATTTCTACTGCATATTTGAAACTTCTCTTCCCACATGTTCAGAGTGCCTCTGACATTTCTCCGAGGGAATTCAAGCGTTATTGCTTTGATCGTGCTCGCAGAATGAGGGACACCATAAAATATCAGCTTGGACTTCTTGATGTGGAATACAGTGGCAAGGATCTTCCGACCTTCGGAGTAAAAGGACTGGAGTAAACGAATGAGTATGGAAGCAAAAAATTGTTATGTTTGCGGAAAAACGCCGCTAACAAAGAATGAAATTGGTCTAACAAAAAAGCTGATAAATAAAAAAGCAATTTC
>JALFHZ010000030.1 GCA_022776445.1 Lachnospiraceae bacterium | reverse complement strand
TGGAAGAAATTCCGTGCGGAGGTTACCGACTGGGAAGTGGAAGAATACCTGTACAAGTTTTAGGTGATGAGCGGTCGGAGCGAAGGAATCTGATTGCCTGGAGGTGAGAGTTTGGCTAACGTAATTGTGGCTTTTTCCAAGCCGGAGGATGCGAAAAGCATTAAAAATATACTGATGAAGAATGGCTTCCAGGTTGTGGCTGTCTGCACGTCCGGTTCCCAGGCTCTTACGCAGGCAGAAGATCTGAGCAGCGGTATTATTGTGTGCGGATATCGTCTGACGGATATGCTGTTTTCGGAGCTTTCCGAGTGTCTTCCTCAGGAATTTGAGATGCTGATGGTGTCGTCGCCGAGTAAGTGGACTTCGCATATGCCGCAGAATGTGGTATGTCTGCCGATGCCGCTCAAGGTTCATGATCTGGTCGGCACTCTGGAGATGATGCTTCAGGCTCAGATGAGACGGCGCAAACGGATGCGTCAGCAGCCCAAGAAGAGAAGTGATGAGGAAAAGAATCTGATTGCTCAGGCAAAGGCGCTTCTGATGGAACGGAATAATATGACGGAAGAAGAGGCGCATCGGTACATACAGAAGTGCAGTATGGACAGCGGGACCAATATGATTGAGACCGCACAGATGGTGATCAGTCTGATTAACATATAAAGCAATGGTTCAGGAGTAGACGGCGTATGAAATTTACCAAAATGCACGGAATCGGCAATGATTATGTGTATGTCAATTGTTTTGAAGAAACGGTGGAAGATCCGGGCCGCGTGGCGCAGGTGGTCAGCGACCGCCATTACGGGATCGGTTCAGACGGTTTGATCCTGATCGGTCCGTCTGAGGCAGCGGACTGCCGGATGCGGATGTTCAATGAAGACGGAAGTGAAGGTATCATGTGCGGCAACGGGATTCGCTGTGTCGGAAAGTATGTATATGATCACGGAATTGTCCGCAGCAGCAGAATCTCGGTGGAGACTCTTGGCGGCATCAAATCCCTGGATATGCAGGTGGAACAGGGAAAAGTATCTTCTGTGAAGGTGGATATGGGAGTGCCGGAGCTGACCTCAGAGCTGCCGGAAACGATCACGGTATCCGGAGAAAAACTGGAATTTGTGGGAATCAGTGTGGGCAATCCGCATGCGGTTTACTATCGGGATGAGATTGAAAGTCTGGATCTGGAGAAGATCGGCCCTGCGTTTGAACATCATGAGCGGTTCCCGGACCGGGTCAATACGGAGTTTATCCGGGTGATTGACCGCAGTCATATCCAGATGCGCGTCTGGGAGCGCGGAAGCGGAGAAACATGGGCATGCGGAACCGGCGCGACAGCGAGTGCGGTGGCGAGCATGATGCTGGGGCTTGTGGAGGATTCTGTGGAGGTACAGCTGCGGGGCGGCAATCTGAGGATCGAATGGGATCGCCGGAGCGGTCATGTGTTTATGACAGGACCGGCGACGGAAGTGTTTCATGGAGAAATTGAGATTTAAGGATTGACAACTGCACCCGAAGCAGTTATGATACGTTATATGTAAGTGGAAGGGACGATGGCGTTCGGACAGCAGGTTCGGGCGCCATTTCTGTTATTGTGGGATTCAGAAAAAAGGTAGGGTGTTGATTTATGGGAATCGGAAGAACGGAGGAAAAAGTGATGGATGACATCGATAGAAAAATATTGAAACTACTTCAGGATAATGCGAGAGTATCTTTAAAAACCATTGCGGAGAATACATTTTTGTCTTCTCCGGCGGTATCGGCCCGGATTGAGAAGCTGGAGAAGGATGGAATTATCTCCGGCTATCATGCATTGGTGGATCCTATGAAGCTGGGCTATCATATCATCGCCTTTATCAATCTGAATGTGGTTCCGGAGGATAAACCGAAATTTTACGCATATGCAGACAGTATTCCGAATGTACTGGAATGCAACTGTGTAACCGGAGAATATTCCATGCTGATGAAGGTGGCTTTCCAGAGTACGATGGAGCTGGATATTTTCATCGGCCAGCTGCAGAAATTCGGTAAGACCAGTACGCAGATTGTATTTTCCACCCATGTAGGTCCCCGCGGTGTAGATGTAGAGCGGTCATAAGGCGCATGAATCAAGGTGCAGAGCCGGTGCAAAAGGCACGGGAGCTGCGCTTTTTTCATACAATATAGGGAACGATTCAAAAAGGAAGTTCAGGAATTTGGATGATTGGAAGAAAGTTATAATCGATGCCGGACACGGAGGGGAGGAACCCGGAGCGACCTATCAGGGCAGGCAGGAAAAAAATGACACTTTGAGGCTGGCGCTGGCTGTTGGACAGATACTGAGCGATCACGGGGTGGAGGTTTCCTATACCCGTGTGACGGATGTGTTTCAGACTCCGTTTGAGAAGGCGCAGATCGCCAACCGGTCAGGGAGTGATTATCTTCTGTCGATCCATCGCAATGCCATGCCGGTATCGGGCACTGCTTCCGGAACGGAAACGCTTGTCTATGAAGACGGAGGCGATGCTGCGCGAATGGCGGCGAATATCAATGAACAGCTGGAGAAAACGGGATTTCACAATCTGGGAACGATCGAGCGTCCCGGACTGATCATTCTGCGCAGGTCGGAGATGCCGGCGGTGCTGGTGGAAGCCGGGTTTATCGACAATGAAGCAGATAATGTGTTTTTTGATACGCATTTTGATGCAATTGCGAATGCCATTGCGGAGGGAGTTCTGGAAACCATCCGGGAAGAAGCAGCAGAACCGGAGTATTATCAGGTACAGGTAGGTGCTTTTCAGGACCGCAGGCAGGCGCAGGAACTGCTTCGGAATCTTCAGGAGGCGGATTTCCCTGCTTTTTTGATCGCGGGGGATGGATGGTTCCGGGTGCGCGTAGGTGCATATCTGAATCTGGATCATGCAGCGTGGATGGAAAAACAGCTGCGGGCGATGGGATACCCCACGATGATCGTGAAAGAACGCCCGCGCTGAACCGGTAAGCTACATGTCGGGAACCGGAACCGGTCTTGCCTGGTCAAAGACGTCTTCTGCCCGGAACAGATCGTCCAGACGGCGTTTGGACGGATCCTCTGCCGTGATGTCCTTCCACATCCGGTAGCCGTCCAGATTGCGTCTTCCCTGCCGCATATAATCGTCTCCGATCTGTACCCAGTGCCGGCTGGAGTCTACATTGCAGAAATAACGGAAACCGACGTTGTAGAGGTAACGGAACCGTTCGTTTTCCATGGTGTAGGGATGCCAGTCTCCGACATCGGCACCAAATGGATACAGGATGATATCGGTCGGTCCGATCAGCGAATCGACCTCCGTTTCCCATTTATCCGTGTCAGCGGTGAAACGTTCCATTTCAATACTTCCGAGATTCAGATGTCCCCAGCTGTGTGAAGCCAGCTCCCAGCCATTGTCTTTCAGGCACTGGGCGACTCTGGCAGCTTCCTGACGGTCAGCCTCATAGGTTGGGGAATCGGCATATGCAGAGGAGGTGCGGTATCCCAGGATGCCTTCGTAGCCGGTAAATGCGAGAACCGCCCGGGCCCCTTTGTAGGAGAAGTCCGGATGCTGTTCAATAAACGCTTCCAGAATCGGCACCAGGTCATAGGCTCCGACGGATACGGATCCGTCCTCCAGCTTCATTTCACAGGTGGGTTTGCCGTCTTCTCCGATGATGATGCGGGAGGCAAAACCGTCCCCGTCCATATAGGGGTAATAGCAGACATCGTCCTGAGACATGACAAACGGTATCTTGCCTTCAGGAAGCAGAATGGTGCCCGGTTTCATAACCGTTTTCCCTGATTCATCTGTGGCTTCATATGCCAGATCATGCAGCTTCACCAGCACATATCCTTTGTCGTACATGCTCTGCAGAATCTTGTTGAATTCGTCTGCGGTGGTCATCACCTGATTATATCCCTTTTCATCAGAATCTCCGTCGAATGCCCTGGCGGTATCGATGATGAGAGAGTGGAAAAAAACATGTGTTACTTCGCTGATCTTGACCGGAACCAGTGCAGCGGCAGCGGCTTCATAGTCTGCTATGGCTTCCGTTACAAGCGGATCCGACGCCAGATTGGCATCGGACTGAAGCAGCGCGAGCGCTGCTTCGTAATCATAACCGAGTGCCAGAAGCCGGGCCTGCTTTAAAAGGCCGGCTGCAGGATGGTCGGCCGGAATGTCGGAGAACGCAGAATCCGTCTCCGGTTCTTCGGGAGTGATAACGATGTCTGCGCTGTCTGATCCGGAAGTTGGATTCATGACAACAACATTGCCCGGACTGGTATCGGATCCGGCAATCCGGTGTCTGCCCCAGAGAAAGGCGGCAGTGCCTCCAAGGAGCAGCAGGGCAACACACCCGGCTATCAGTGCGGCATGTCCGGTTCTGCGGTGCCTGCGCCCCCGACGATAACGTCTGATGTATTCATAGCGATTCATATATGTAAACCTCATTTCTTTTTCAATATCTTTCAGGCCTTAATCATAACATAGTTTCCATAAAATAGCCATACACATATCTTATAGATGGAAGAACTGAGGGATGGTATGAAAAAATTTCTGCTGACATTGTGCATAAGCTTTCAGATCATCGTGATGCAGGTTTTTGCAATGGATGTCACGGTGTCCGGCGGCGATGCGGTGCAGATCGCGGCGCCCAGTGCGGTTTTGATGGAAGCTTCCACGGGACAGGTGATTTATGAAAAGAATCCCGATGAACCGCGCAGCCCGGCGAGCATTACAAAGATCATGACATTGATTTTGATTTTTGATGCCATTGATTCCGGGAAGATAAGAATGACCGATGAAGTGGTGACCAGTGCCTATGCCAAATCCATGGGCGGGTCGCAGGTATTTCTGGAGGAAGGAGAAATACAGACCGTAGAGACGATGATCAAATGTATTGTCATTGCGTCCGGCAATGACGCTTCGGTGGCCATGGCGGAATATATAGCAGGAACGGAGGCGGAATTTGTCCGCATGATGAACGAACGTGCGGCAGGACTTGGCATGACGGGAACTCATTTTGAGGACTGCTGCGGACTGACGGATTCTCCGACGCATGTGAGTACGGCACGTGATGTTGCACTGATGTCGCGGGAACTGATCACAAAATACCCCCAGATTCACACATATTCCACGATCTGGATGGAGAATATTACGCACGTGACAAAACAGGGCACGAAGGAATTTGGCCTCTCCAATACCAATAAGCTTTTGAAAATGGCAACGAATTTCCGTGTTACGGGGCTGAAAACCGGCTCCACCTCGACAGCAAAGTACTGCCTGTCTGCCACGGCGGAAAAAGACGGTGTGCGCCTGATCGCCTCGATTATGGCAGCTCCGGATTATAAAGCGAGGTTTGCGGATGCGCAGGTACTGCTGAATTATGGTTATGCCAGCTGCAGGCTTTATGAGGATACGGATATGCCGCTGCTGTCGGATATGCCGGTTCTGGATGGAGTGGAGGAGCTGGTGCCGCTGCGATATCAGGAACGTTTTTCCTATCTCAGCCTGAGCGGGGAGGATTTTCAGGCGATTGAAAAAAAGCTGATGCTGCCGGAGAATCTGAGCGCTCCGGTGGAGCCGGGAGAGAAGGCTGGGGTTCTGCGGTATGAACTGAATGGAAAGGTGCTGGGAGAGGTGGAGATTCTGACGGACGGCGCCGTGAAAAAAGCAGGCTATGCAGATTATCTGAAGAAGCTGAAACGGGCGTGGATGATACAGACGGAATGAAAAATTGATGTAAAATTTATGAAAATCATGTATAATGGTGATGGAAAAATTACAAAGGAGTGGCAGGTGTTCCAGCAGCTTTACAATATTGTGGATTCCTATGTGGTGGGCAATTTTGTGGACACCAATGCACTGGCAGCAGTGGGGGCATCCGGATCCGTGATCAACATGCTGGTTGGATTTTTCATGGGGCTGTCGGCGGGCGCGGGAGTTGTGATTTCTCAGTATTTCGGCGCAAGAAAGCTGGAGGAGATGCGCGCGGCGATTCACAGCGCCCTTGCTTTGACCGGTGTGCTGAGCGTTGTATTTACCGCAGCAGGCGTGATATTTACAAAACCGCTTCTGCGCATGATCGGAATTCCGGATGAGGTGCTGCCGCATTCTTCGCTGTATCTGACGATTTATTTCAGCGGCATTGTGTTTTCTCTGTTTTACAATATGGGAGCCGGGATTCTGCGTGCGGTGGGAGATTCCAGAAATCCGCTTCTCTATCTGGCTGCAGCGAGTATTGTGAATATTATACTTGATTTTGTGCTGGTATGCGGATTTCAGATGGGAATCGCGGGCGTTGGGATTGCGACCATCATTGCGCAGGCGGTCAGTTCGACCATGGTGCTTCGGAAGCTGATGTGCAGCCGGGAGGCGTATCGGGTGGAGCTCCGGGAGATCCGTTTTCACAGTGGGATGGTGCGGCAGATTACCGCGATCGGGTTCCCGACGGCTCTGCAGCAGAGTATCACCGCTCTGTCCAATGTCATTGTGCAGTCCTATATCAACAGTTTCGGTGCAGTGGCGATTGCGGGATATTCGGCAGCAGTCCGTGTGGACGGAATTCTTCAGCTGGTGCTCCAGAGCTTCAATATGACGATTACCACCTTTGTGGGGCAGAATATCGGAGCACGGCAGTTTAAGAGGGTCAGAAGAGGAATCTGGACTGCATGGATGATGAGTTCGGTCATCATTGTTGCCGGATGTGTGGTTATGAATCTGAAGGGAGCCCTGCTGGTTGGAGTTTTCACCAATGATGCAGATGTGATTTTCACCGGTCAGTCGATTTTGAAACTCTTCTCCTGGGCATACTGGGTGCTGCCGATCGTCCAGATCCTGAATGGCGCGCTCCGCGGGGCGGGGAAATCCAGAATTCCGATGTATTTCATGGTGGGAAGCTTCGTTGTGCTGCGGCAGATTTATCTGATGATCGCGGTTCCGATGACACATCGACTGATGACAGTGATGGCAGGATGGCCGATCACCTGGGTGATCTGTGCGGCCGGAATGCTGATTTATTTCCTGAAAGCGGACTGGCTGCTTGAGGCGGAGGAAGCGGCAGGAGACAATGTGTGTGAGAGATAAAGGAGAGTGAGCGTATGCGTATATCAGCGTCAGAATATATTTTATTTTGTAATCCGACGGAGCAGAATGTGGAACGTCTGCATGAACTGGTACCGGAGATTGAACTGATGCTGGATGGAGATGCCTGGGATTCCGAAGAAGAGGACTGGCAGAAGAAGATCGTACGGTTGAAAAACAGCAGAGTGCCTTTTACGGTACATCCGCCGGCATGGGACGTGAATCCGGCGGCACCGGTTCGGGAGATTCGGGAAGCAGCGGCGAAGGTGAACAGGCATGCGCTGGAGGTGTGTCGGGAGCTCGGTGTGAAACAGGTGGTTTATCATCCGGGCTATTATGATAAACGGTCCCGATTCAGCCGGAAACTGGCATGGAAGCGTTCTTATGAGCTGCTGGAGGAGCTGGTAACGATTGCAAAGCCGCAGGGCATTACGATTGCCTATGAGAATATCGGCGGTCCGGCGGTTTCTTTGTTTACGCAGGAAGAGTATATTCATGCGCTGGATGATGTGGATCCGTGTGTAAAATACCTGCTGGATGTGGGACATGCCCATATAAACGGATGGGATATCCCGGAGGTGATTGATGCGCTGTCAGATCGTCTGTGCGGGCTGCACCTGCATGATAATGACGGAGCCGGGGACAGTCATCTGCCGATCGGGCAGGGGACGATTCCGTGGGAGGATGTATTTGCTTCCATGAAATGTCTGTCTCCGGAATGTGTGTTTGTTCTGGAATATGCGCCGGGAACGCCGCTGGCCGCGCTGGAGGTGGGCAGGGAGCTGCTGCGGGAGAAGCTGTATTAAGAACAGCCGGGATGTAAAAATGTTGTTAAAACAACATACGCAATGGCTTGCGCATGGTATAGTATGCACTGGAAACTGATAAAACTGAAAATGCTCCGCAGGGATTGTACTGCGGAGTGCCTGACAGGAGAGAATATCATATGCAGAATAAAGAAAATCAGATGTTTTGTTTTCAGTGTGAACAGACTGCCGGTTGTTCCGGCTGTACGGGCCATGCCGGCGTATGTGGAAAGACTGCTGTTACAGCGGGGTTGCAGGACGAGCTGACCGGTGCACTGATCGGACTGGCAAGAACCTGTACCACCAACCCCAAGACAGAGAATACCGACCGCCTGATTCTGGAAGGTCTGTTTACTGCCGTTACCAATGTGAATTTTAACGATGTGACGATCCGGCAGTTGATCGATCGTGTGAAAGCGGAAAAGGAACAGATCGCTCCGGGCTGTGCGTCCTGTATGGCGCGCTGCGGGAATACGGATGACTACGATATGAAACGGCTGTGGAATGCGGATGAGGATATCCGGTCTCTGAAGTCTCTGCTGCTGTTTGGCATCCGGGGAATGGCCGCTTATGCATATCACGCGATGATTCTGGGGTATCACAGCGAGGAAGTGATGGAGTTTCTGTATCGGGCACTGTTTGTTCTGGCAGAGGACTGGGATATGGGAGAACTGCTTCCTGTAGTGATGGAGGCTGGAAAGGTAAACCTGACCTGTATGGAACTGCTGGATCGGGCCAATACAGAGACCTTCGGCATGCCGGTGCCGACCGCAGTACCGCTTACCGTTGAGCGGGGACCGTTTATTGTAGTGACTGGTCATGATCTGTATGATCTGAAGCTTTTGCTGGAACAGACTGACGGAAAAGGAATTAATATTTATACCCATGGAGAGATGCTTCCGGCACATGCTTATCCGGAGCTGAAAAAATATACGCATCTGAAAGGCAATTATGGTACGGCATGGCAGAATCAGCAGAAGGAATTCGCCGGTTTACCGGCACCGGTGCTGTTTACGACCAACTGCATTATGCCGGTGAAGCAGTCCTATGCGGATCGTGTATTTACTACAGAGGTGGTGTCTTATCCGGGAATGCCCCATATCGAACGGAAGCAGGGGGAAGAGAAGGATTTTACGCCGCTGATTGAAAAGGCGCTGGAACTGGGCGGGTTCCCGGAGACAAGAACGTTTGCGGGCATCAATGGCGGAACCAGTGTGATGACCGGATTTGGCCATGGAACCGTCCTGAAAGCTGCAGGACAGGTGGTTGACGCGGTGAAACGCGGGGCTATCCGCCATTTCTTCCTGGTAGGCGGTTGTGATGGGGCCCGCGCCGGTCGGAATTATTACACGGAGTTTGTCAGACAGACACCGCCGGATACGCTGATTCTGACTCTGGCCTGCGGCAAATACCGGTTCAACGATCTCGATCTGGGGACGATTGATGGTTTGCCGCGTCTGATGGATATGGGGCAGTGTAATGACGCTTACAGTGCGATCAAAGTGGCTGCCGCATTGGCAGAGGCGTTTGGATGCGGGGTCAATGAGCTGCCGCTTTCCATGATTCTGTCCTGGTATGAGCAGAAAGCCGTCTGCATTCTGCTGACGCTTCTGCATCTCGGAATCAAAGATATCCGTCTGGGACCGACACTGCCGTCTTTCGTATCACCGAATGTTCTGAAGCTTCTTGCAGAACAGTACGGGATTGCACCGATCCGGACACCGGAGGAAGACCTGCGGGATATTCTGGGAAAATAACCTGCGGGATATTCTGGGAAAATGAGATTGACAATTTTCTGCATTTGCCGTATCATTTTTTTATATTTATACAGGTCGGAAATAGAGGAGCGGGGGTTATCAGTATCTGTCCGGAGATCGCGTACATCAGGGAAGGACAGGGAAAGGGACATTCGCCGAAACAGACGGTTTGCGCAGGCCGTGATGTTGGGGTGCAGTTTAAGAGACTGCACACTCTCACCGAAAGGTGGAGGCGCTATTACTTCATAATCCTTGCAGTGAAGCAGTGGTATTCTCATACCATTGCTTTTTCTTTTGCTTCAGACCTGAAAAAGAAAGTGAGGATAAGGGAATGATTGATTTTCTGAATTGGCTGGACGGCGTGCTTTGGGGATTGCCGCTGATTGTTCTGATGATTGTGACGGGACTGTATTTTACGGTTCGGTCCGGATTTTTCCAGTTCCGGTATTTTCCGTGGATTATGAAGCGGACTGCGGGACAGATGTTTCAGAAATCTGACAGTCAGGACGGCGGAGCACACAGCAAGGAAAAGGGTATGTTAAGTTCTTTTGAGGCGATTTCAACCGCGATCGGAGGAACGGTAGGTTTCGGCAACATTGCCGGTGTGGCTACAGCGGTGGCAGCCGGAGGTCCCGGTGCGGTTCTGTGGATGTGGCTGACCGCATGTCTGGGTATGATTCTGAAACAGGTAGAGGTAACACTGGGCTGTTATTATCGCCATACCAATGAGAAGGGCGATTTCTACGGTGGTCCGACCTACTACATGGAGTGCGGCCTTGGTAAAGAGCGGAGATGGGGCAAGCTGTGGCTGATTCCGGCGATTATCTTCGGTGTCGGTATTTTTTCCACATTCTTTGTAACCTCTTCCACGCTGACTGCTGCACAGGTTGTATCCGGTGCTTTTAAGCTGGATATGATTTCTCTGGGCGGTTTCCAGATCGAAGGCGTAATTGTGGTTGGTGCCCTTCTGTGCCTGCTGACCTACTTTATTACCAGCGGCGGTACGAAGCATATCGCTTCACTTTTCAGTAAACTGGTTCCGTTTATGAGTGTGATTTATATTCTGATGGGAATCGGTATGATTCTGGTCAACCTGCCCAGTGTTCCGGCAGCAGTTGCATCTATTTTCACCAATGCATTTACCGGAACCGCGGCAATCGGTGGTTTTGCGGGATGCGCAGTCAGCCAGATGATTCGTGTCGGCATGGCGCGTGCCGTATACTCCAATGAGGCTGGTTGGGGTACTTCTCCGATGATCCATGCGTCTGCCAAGACCCGTCATCCGGTAGAACAGGGACTCTGGGGTTCCTTTGAAGTATTTTTTGATACCTTTATTGTATGTTCGATCACGGCACTGTCTGTCATTTTAAGCGGCAACTGGACGGACGGCACCAACGGCGGTACGCTGGCTCTGAGCTCTTTTGCCAGTGGATTCGGTACGGTAGGAAGCATTATGCTGGCAGTTATCATGGTCATCTTTACCGTGACCACCTCCGG
>JALFHZ010000068.1 GCA_022776445.1 Lachnospiraceae bacterium | reverse complement strand
GTCATACCAAGACCATTATCCGTCACGGTGATTGTCTTATCATCCGGGTTCACAGTCACCTGAATCTTGTACTCCAGATCTTCCGGCTTCGTATACTCACCCATCAGCTCCAGTTTCTTTAACTTGGTGATCGCGTCACATCCGTTGGATACCAGCTCACGATAGAAAATATCATGGTCGGAATACAGCCACTTCTTGATGATCGGGAATATGTTTTCGCTGTTAATCGATAAATTACCTGTTCTGCTGCTCATTGCTCAATCACTCCTTCTTCTTATGGCTCCTGCCCTCTGCCGGAGCCTCTGAAGGATATTTTAATACGAGTTGCAGGAAATGTCAACAAAAAATTAGCACTCATTTGCAGTGAGTGCTAGCAATTCCTGTTTTATTCCTGTGTATATGGGATTTTCTCTTCTTTCAGATACAGCTTCACCGCTTCGTCCCACTCAATCTCGATCTGACGGTCCAGAGTGAACAGCTTCAGAGAGGTTCCGGTAACACAATGCAGCGCGCCCGCTTCATACCGGATATTCAGATACAGGCCATTGACCTGCTCCGCCGTAAAATCAAGCTGCGCATGCTTCAGGAAAACCGCCGTATCCGCCGGAGAAAGCTGCAGTGTGATTTGAAAGCTCTCCGGAAGCTTCTTCCCCCTGATCAGGGTAAAACAGAATGGTTTGAGCACCTTCCATGCGGAAAGCTCCTCAATCTGGTGCTCTTCCAGTTCCTGTTCCGAATAATATCCCTGTCGGATATGACCGTCAATCGTAAAGGTATTGAACGTCACTACGGACACATCTCTCACCAGCCACCGGTCGAAGGTCTCCCCCACAAACAGGCGGGAGGTGAAATTCTTCAGATCCTCCATTTTCAGTGCAACCATCTTTTGCTCTCCCCATCCCTCTGCCTAATGCTTTCTGTATTCCTGATACCATTCAAAAAATCCGGCGGTCGTTGACGCCTCCCCTTCCGCAAACGAGATTCTATCCCAGAATGTCCCGCCGGTTTCCACCGGATGCTCCGCGGCAAATTCCTCGTAAATCCCGCGAAAAGCCTGGTTTTTCCGCTGCAGTGCCAGCTTTTCCTTCCGCTCCAGAGTCGCTTTCTCGTCAAAGCTGTTGATACATTTCACGATATAATAACGGTCTTCCAGCTGAAATACCGGGCTGATTTCTCCAGTTTCCAGTGCAAATACCTGCTGCTCATAGGCAGCCGGCCGTTCTCCGCGGCCAATGGATCCTGTAATCTCCTTTTCCTCGGACAGATTCTTTGCAACCGCTTCAAAATCTGCCTTTTCCGCTGTTGCCTGCTCATACGCGGCCTGTGCCGTATCCGGATCGGTAACGATGATTTCCTGTACCGTGATGACCCGCGCCTCACTGTCACTGATCTCCAGATTCACATCCTGCGTCAGTTCATCCACAAGACGGTTTGCGCGGTCATACTGCTCATACAGGTCATAAACCTCGTCTCTCGTAATTCCGATATAATCCAGATCCTCCTTCGTCAGGGATGCGTAAAATGCATCAGCAAGCTCTGCCAGCTCTTCTCTGTCCTGACCGTCCGTTGTAATCCCCCGCTCATCCGCAAGCTGATTCATAATCTGCAGCTCGGAAAGAAACCCCCGAACCTCCTCCAGAAGGCAATCCTGAAACGTCCGCCCGGCATCATCCACGGAAACCTGCCAAATCTGATCGGTATATACCGCCTGATAGCGATTCCGCTCGGTGGCCACAATCAGCATGTTCTGCGCATCGGTGTATCCATATCCCGCTTTTCCTTCGGATACGATCGGGATACCGTTTCCGCAGCCGCTTAATGAAACCAGAAACGCCGCCAGCAATGCCCCCGCAGTCTGTCGTCTGAATCCTGCCATTTGCTTATACTCCTTTTCCTGTGGCTGAACTGCCGCCTTTCCTCACAGAAGAAGTTTCAGAATCTTCAAAACTCCATCCCGCGTATTGGCATCCGCCTCAAACCGTGCGGCTGCTTTCACCTCCGGCCTTGCATTGGCAACCGCAAAGCTGTAGTATGCCTGCTTCAGCATATCCAGATCGTTAAGCTGATCTCCGAACGCAATCGTCTCTTCCGGAAGGATCCCAAGACTGTCCTGCAGAAGCTTCACGGCCTGTCCTTTGCTCACGCCCGGAGCCATACAGTCCATCCACATCTCTCCGGCAATCACCATCTTCAGACGATCGCCATATTTATCACGAAGGCTCTTTGTCGCATGCTCCACATCGTTTTTCCGATATGCGGTTACCTTGATGATGTCATCTTCAATCTCCGTAACATCCGCAACCCGTTTCACGCGGAATTTGTATCCGTTGATCAGCCAGTCACAGAATGCTTCATCCCTGCTCTCCAGATAAACCATATCCGGACCGCCCACCAGAACCTCCAGCCCCTCTGCCCGGATGTCCCGGACCAGATCCATCGCCAGTACCCGGTCAATGGTATTGACAAACAGACGCCTTGCGGCACAGCCCACATAGGCCCCATTGTCTGAAAGATAAAAAATCCGCTCCTTGATCGGCGCAAACACCGTATCGATGCTGACCCACTGTCTTCCGCTGGCAGCCGCAAACTGCATGCCGCGGTCACGGAGTTTCCCGATCACCTCGAAAAGCTCCGGATTCAGTTCATGTCCTCCGTCCGGCAGCAGTGTGCCGTCGATATCCGATACAATCAGTTTAATCATCTGCGCACCTCCTACAGAAGATGTGCTCTCAGCTCCTCTCCGCTCTTGGCAGACAGGTACGCCGGTGCAATGTCAAACACAGTCTTGCAGCCCGCCATGCCTTCCCGGTTCATCCGGTATGCAGCTCTCGCATAAGCAGCAATCACAGATGCCGTAAATTCCGGATTCGAATCCAGCTTCAGGCTGTACTCAATCACATGCTGATGCTCCCGGTTCAGACCGGTCTTACCGGTACGGATCACACATCCGCCGTGCGGCAGCCCGCTGTGATCCCGCTTCATCTCTTCCTCCGTGATGAAATGCACCGTCGTGTCGTAATCTGCAAAATAATTCGGCATGGTCCTGATCTCGTTCTCGATTGCTGCCAGATCCGCACCTTCCTCAGCCACCACAAAGCATTCTCTGGTGTGCTTCTGTCTGGTAGTCAGCTCCGGATTCGCGCCGCTTCTGACTGCCTCTACCGCTTCCGGAACCGGAATGGTATACTGTCTTGCGTCCTTCACCCCCGCAATCCGGCGAACCGCATCCGAATGTCCCTGGCTGACTCCCTTGCCCCAGAAGGTATAATCATGTCCTTCCGGAAGGATCACATTCGCATACAGGCGGTTCAGGGAAAACATACCCGGATCCCATCCGCAGGAAATGATGCCGACCTTTCCGGCTGCCTTTGCCGCCGCATCCACTGCCGCAAAATGCTCCGGAATCCGCGCATGGGTATCAAAGCTGTCCACAACATTGTACATTGATGCATAATGAGGCGTCTGCACCGGAAGATCGGTTGCACTGCCGCCGCACAGGATCAGAACATCAATCGCATCCTGCATATGCTCCAGCTCATCTGCATGCAGGACCTTCACGCCTGCGGTTCTCACACTTACATGCTCCGGATTTCTGCGGGTGAATACTGCAGTCAGTTCCATATCTGAATTCTGGGTGATCGCACTCTCTACGCCTCTGCCCAGATTGCCATAGCCTAAAATACCAATTCTGATGGTCATTGATCCTATCTCCTTTACAAGTCCATATTTTAAAAACAAATTCGCTTGTATTTTAACACAACCGTTATGGATACTCAAGCGGATTCTTTTGTGTTCAGGTAGCAAATCCGCCATATTGCGTCATATACAATTCATGGTATTTTCCCTTTTTCGCAAGCAGAGTCTCATGACTGCCGCACTCCACAATCTGCCCCTGATCCATAACGACAATCAGGTCCGCATCCCGGATGGTTGAAAGACGATGTGCAATCACAATGCTGGTACGGTTCTGCATGACAAGCCGCATGGCACTCTGGATGGCTTTTTCTGTCCGGGTATCCACACTGGACGTAGCCTCGTCCAAAATCAGAAGCTTCGGATCCGCCACGAAAGCACGTGCGATAGCAAGAAGCTGACGCTGTCCCTGGCTGAGATTGGCACCGGAAGCCGTAAGCATGGTATCGTATCCTTCCGGCAGCATGGCGATCATATCTTTACAGCAGCTCATTTCCACAGCCCGGTCCAGCTGCTCCTGTGTGACCGTTTCCCCGGCATACTTCAGATTATTCCGGATCTTATCCGAAAACATAACTGTATCCTGCAGAACAATCGCAGCCGCCCTGCGCAGAGTACCTCTGGATACTTCCGCAATGTTCTGCCCGTTAATTCGGATTTCTCCGCTGTCCGTGTCATAAAAACGCATAAGCAGATTTACTACCGTTGTTTTGCCGCTTCCGGTAGAACCCACCAGCGCTACGGTTTTGCCGGAAGGAATCGTCAATGAAAAATCACGGATGACCGGCCGCCCCGGCTGATAGGAAAAATTCACATTCCGGAAGGAAACAACCGCCTCCCGATCCACGGACAATGCTTCTCCGGTCATGTCCTCACCGGCCTCATCCAGAACCATAAAAACACGTTCTGCGCCGGCGATGGCGGTCTGGAGCTGCCCGTAAATCTGTGCAATCTCACTGATAGGACGGCCAAACTGTCTGGCATAGACAATAAATGCAGAAATCACCCCAACTGAGATCCTACCATACACAATCATCACGATCAGCCGTGAATTCGGAAGCGGCGGCAGAACCATTGGAAAAGAAGTTGCTTCCAGACTTGGAATACCCTGCTATGATGCAGAGATTCTGGAAAAAATCGCCAGAGAAAGCGGTTTTGAGAAAGACTATATTGCGGAACAAGGAGAGTATGCTGCCTGCAGTCACTGGATCACCCAGGCATTTTCCGGAAGAGACTACAACGGCCATTCCTATCAGGATGACCTTTGGGCCATGCAGAGCAAAATCATTCTGGAACTGGCCGAAAAAGAGTCCTGTGTCATCATCGGCCGGTGTGCGGACTATATTCTGAGAGATCGAGCGGATTGTCTGCGCGTGTTCATTCACGCAGACATGGAGAGCCGGGCAAAGCGCATCGTGGAGCAATACGGGGAGCGCAGTGACTCGCCGCTAAAACGGCTCAGAGACAAAGACAAGCGCCGTGCGGCCTACTATCAGTTTTATACCGATATGAGATGGGGTGCCGTCCAGAACTATCACATCACTTTGAACAGCAGTGCGCTGGGGATCGGCAAATGCGTTGAAATTCTTGCGGGGTTGTATTAGAAGCGGCAGGAACGCCTTCCCACATCAGATTGCGGGAAGACGTTTCTGTTTTATAAAATCACCGGATGAAGTTTAGCAATAAAGGCTTTGATAGATTTCCAGAATCTTTCGATATTATTTTTTCCTCTTTCCATTCTCTTCTCTGCGAAGCCGTGCAAAGCAGATCATAAAGAATAGAATTCCGTAAATGGTTGCAATCGGTGCCGCCAACCCCACCATCATCAGAGAGGTATCCGGAAGACGAGACATCAGGATCGATACCGGAACCCGGATACAGAATGCGGAGCTGATTCCCTGAATCATCACCGGAAGGCTGCGTCCGTTTCCGTTAAAGAATCCAATGCTTCCAAACAGGATGCAGGTCAGGATACAGTCTCCTGCAAAGCCCTTCAGGTAAGAGGCGCTCTGTGCAATAACCTCTGCATCCTTCGTAAAGAATGAGGATAAAAATCCACCGCCGAAAAATCCTGCTGCAAAAATCAGAATTCCCACCAGGCAGCCGGAAATCATTGCCACCTGAAGGCCCCTGCGGGCACGTTCCTTCTGTCCGGCTCCGATGTTCTGTGCCGTAAATGCAGATACACTCTGCATGACAGAAGACGGTACCAGCATGATAAAGGAGACGATTTTCTGTGCCACACCATAACCGGCAGACGGCATCAGTCCCATATTGTTGATAATGGCATTGATCACCAGAAACGAAATCTGAACCATAGTCTCCTGCACAGCAATGGGCACCCCCACGTTCAGAATTTTTTTCAGTTCTGCCGGCACCAGCCTGCACTGGGACCATTGGAACGAAATCGGCATCTGCTGCTTCCGAATCACCACCGCAGAAGCCACAACTGATACCAGCTGCGCAAGCACTGTAGCCAGCGCAGCACCGGCTACATCCATATGAAGCATTCCCACAAAAAGGAAATCTCCGACAATATTGACTGCACATGCGATACTGACAAAAATAAACGGAAGATTCGCATTGCCGACACCGCGCAGCACACTGCTGATCACGTTATAGGCGATAATGACAACAATGCCGCCGGAACAGATCCGGATATAAAGTGCTGCTTTCTGCGTAGATTCCGCCGGCACACGCATGATTCCGACCACCGCATCAGCAAAGATTTCCAGCAGCACAGTCATCACCACGCCAACCAGCAGAAACAGCATAATCGTTGTTCCCACCGCATCCCCGGCTTCTCTGGGCTTTCGTTCTCCGATGTGCTGCCCGATGATCACAGTAGATCCCATGGCCAGACTGGTGATAATAAAAGTCACCATCTGCATAAAGGAACTGCCGGTTCCCACTGCCGAAATACTTGACGCATCTCCAAAACGTCCCACCACCAGCAGATCCACCGCGCCATAGGCAGCCTGCAGAATCAATGCTCCCAGCACCGGAAGCGCAAAGCGAATCAGTGACTGAAAAATCGGTCCCTCCGTAAATGAAATTTCACTTTTCTGTTTCATATCCATGTTTTCTTACTCCCTGTGGTTTCTCTCAACTGACTGAGAATCCGGATGACATCCTCTGCCTGCTCATTGGTAATATCCTTCATCTCTTCTGCCCATGCACGATGCAGACGCAGCACATACCTTTCTACACAGTCAGTTCCCTCCTGTGTCAGGCGCAGCCTTATCACCCGGCCATCCGCAACATCCCCTGTTTTTTCCAGCATTCCAAGCTGCTGAAGCTCTCCGACCAGTTTCGTGACACTTGGCATTGTGATCTCAAGTCTGGTACTGACATCACTTACCCGGCATCCTGATTCCGGACATTCACTGCCCTGAAGCTCATGTACTACAGACAATACATGAATATGGCGCGGCTTCATATGTTCCGGAAGTTTAGGAAGTGTCTCAACAATCCGTTTCGCCAGAAAACAGCTGTCCAGAAGTTTTTTTAAATGTTCTGTATCCATAAGTCCTCCTTTTAATTACTATAAGTAATTATCTTTAGTAACTATATGACTAAACCGATAATTTGTCAACACAAAAAACAAAATCAGCCTCTGGAATCAACCGATTGTCTGCAAAATCAATTGAAACGTATAATTCAGAAACGCCAGAATCACTGTCGGCACAACAAACCGAAGTCCCCTGGTAAACTCGTCACATCTGCGTTTCAGTTTAATCAGGTCCTCATTGATGATACCGCGATACAGGGCGATCAGGCGCTCACACGCCTCCGAATCACTTAATTCTCCCAGATTTTCCCGCTCCATAATCTCCGGATCCATCCGCACAATCTGTTCCGGCTGCAGAAGCCGCATGAAATAGACCAGCAGGTAGGCATACGAAATCATCACAGCAATGCATGTCATGATATAGAACACCGTCACCACCAGTTTCAGACCTCCGTCCGGACTGGTAATCTTTGAAATGCCGCTGAACAAACCTGTGATAAATACAAACAGGAATCCACAGAATGTAATCGTGATATATACCTTGTTATCAAGCTTGTTGCTGCGATCAAACAGGTTGCGGTATTCCACCATCAGACTGTCCAGTTCCAGGCGGTTTCCGGATGCATCGATGGGAACAGCTGTTCTCTCATTTTCTTCCTTCGCTTCTAAAATCTGTTCCATCCTATTCTCCTCTCCCATTGATTCGCTCTGCACTGTAAAAACTGTTAATCATTGACATTCTACCATATTTTTCATCCGGATTCCTTACTTTTTCAATAAAAAAGCATTAAAAAGCTGCCGCATCCTGTGATACGACAGCTCTGACTAAAATCTGTGCTCATTTACATGTTTAAAAAATATTGATGAACCTTCAGAGAATCCGTCAGTTCCGGATGAAACGCGGTAACCAGCTGATTTTCCTGCTGCGCTGCTACAATTTTCCCATCGACCCGAGCCAATACTCTTGCGCTGCCCCATATGTCTGCAATATATGGAGCACGGATAAAGGTCATTGGAACCGGTCCGATGCCGCTCACTTCACTATCGGTATAAAAACTTCCCAACTGTCTTCCATAGGCATTCCTCTTAGCCCGTATCTGCATGGTTCCCAAATGACAGCATCCATCCTCTACCTGCTCTGCCGGAAGAATCAGCCTGTCAAACGATCGGTTCAGATCCTTTTTCTGACGGATTTCAAAATGTTAAGAGACTACATCCAGCTGCAAATTTCAGCTGAGCTGTAGTCTCTCAGATACGGATTAAAAAGTATATACCGTCATTACCCAGAAAATGTTGATAATGGATAAAATAATTGCCGGAATGATGGACTGAACAAACTGACGCCTGATGTCATATCCGCCGACACCCATGATCATCGGGATACAGGCAGTAGCGGAAGGGGTCATGAATGCGGTACAGCATGCTGCGGATACCAGAAGTACCGGGCCGACACAGCTCACGCCCATGCTCTTGCAGGCAAGGATTGCGATTGGCTGAAAGATCGCCATAACTGCCCGGTTCTGCATAACCTGAGTAAGAGCAAATGGAACCAGGAAGAACATCGCACCGATGAGATATGGATTATGCAGCGTGTTAGCAACAGATGCGATAGCATCACCGATCAGTACACCGCCTCCGGTATTATTCAGAGCAGCACCAATACACAGACTTCCTGCAATCAGCATACAAAGATCCCAGTTGATGGAACCAAAAGCATCCTTTGGAGTTAAAACAC
>JALFHZ010000066.1 GCA_022776445.1 Lachnospiraceae bacterium | reverse complement strand
ATACGGCAGGCGTATTGCTGTCGTGTATGTTTGGGATTGCAGCAGCAGGAACGGTGCTGGCGGATGAGACGGTTTTTGTGCAGGGAACATCGGTGAACGGACTGGGAATCGGCGGAATGACGACCGTGGAGGCTGCCGGTCAGATCAGCAGTTTTTATGCCAGTGCATATCAGCTGGAGATCCGGGAGCGCGGCGGTGTGACGGAGACGATTTCAGGCGGTGATATTGCTTTTCAGGTGGGGCTTCCGGAGGGGTTTCTGGATGAGCTTCTGAAGGAGCAGAATGCATCCGGCCGGGCGTATGGTCCGGATGTGGACAACCGGCACCGCATTGACATGCAGACGAGCTATGATAAGGAAGTGCTGGAGCAGAGGATTCAGGAGCTGCGCTGTATCCGGTATGCGGATGAAAGACCGACTGCTGATGCACGGATTTCCGATTATGAGGAAGGCAAGCCGTTTGTGATTGTACCGGAAGTGATAGGAACCAGTATCGATCGGGAAAAAACGATCTCCCGGATTCGGGAGGCGGTCGAGCGCGGGGAGACGGAGCTGGATCTGGCTGCGGAGGGCTGTTATATCGAACCATCTGTGACACAGCAGGATGCCGGTCTGCAGGCACTCTGCGCGAAGATGAATCAGTTTCCACCGGTCCGTATGGAGTATCAGTCGGATGAGGCCGGAACCATGACGGAGAACCTGGAATGGTCTGAGATTGCCTCGTGGTGTACCGGGATGGAAGACGGACAGATTCAGGTAGATCGGGGAGCTGTTTCGGCGTTTGTGAAATCCCTGGCAGACCGCTGGGATACCGCTGGAAGGGAACGGACATTCCGGACTGTAGCAGGCCGGGAGGTCATCCTGACCGGTCCGTACGGATGGAAGATCAATCAGACGGCAGAGACGGATGCGCTGATCAGCCTGATTCAGAATGGGACGTCACAGAAACGATGCCCGGTTTACGCTGCGGCAGGCGCCAGCCGGATCGAGCCGGACTGGGGGACCACTTATGTGGAGATTGATCTGACCGGGCAGCATGTATATCTGATAAAGGAAGGAACCGTGGTCTGGGATGCCCCCTGTGTAACGGGAAATGTTGCCAAAGGATGGGCGACACCGGCCGGAATCTACAGCCTGACCTACAAGGAGACGAATCGTGTGCTGCGCGGAGAGAAGCGGGCAGATGGAACCTATGAGTATGAGAGTCCGGTATCGTGGTGGATGCCGTTTAACGGAGGGATCGGACTGCACGATGCAAACTGGCGCGGCAGCTTCGGTGGGACCATTTATAAAACCGGCGGCAGCCACGGATGTGTCAATCTGCCTCCGGATCGGACGCAGGCGTTGTATGACCAGGTGTACAAAGGAATACCGGTCATTTGTTATGAGTAAACGGCCGGGACAGCCCGGATTACGAAACATTGATAAGAAAACGAGAAAGCCGTCGGTCTGACTCCGGCAGCTTTTTCTGTCTCATAAGAAGTTACGAAATCTTACATCTTTATGAAACTGGAAGTCAAATCCGGAATAGTATGTTATACTGGGAATACTGCGGATGTCGGCAGGCATTCCAGGATGGAAGAAAACAGGGCGGAGGATGATAAAATAGATGGAATCAAGAAAAGAATACGAAGAGAACGGCAGAGTCAGAGGGCGGAGCCGCAGAAGGGGAAGCCAGCCGCCGGTTCCGAAGACGACTCCTGAGCCACCGGTACAGGAAGATGCCGGGACGGAGGGAAAATACGGAGGAAAGCGGATTGCTCTGATTGCAGGATGTCTGGCAGCAGGCATTACGGTGGCCGCCGGAATTGCATATGTGTTTCTGGGGCAGCAGTATCGGAGCGTTTTTTTCCCGAAAACGATGATCAACGGCATGGATGCTTCCGGAAAATCGGCCGATGAGGTGAAGGCGATGATTGCTGCTCAGATTGAGGGTTATACCCTGACGCTGGAGACACGGCAGCAGACCGAAGAAATGATCGCAGGAAGTGCCATTGGCCTGCATCCGGAATATGACGGGACGCTGGAACAGCTGTTGGACGCGCAGCAGCCGCTCCGGTGGGGAATCGATGCCATGCAGGAAAAAGAATATACAATTGAAACCATGATGGCATATGATCACGAAAAGCTGGACGCAGCGGTGGATCAGCTTGCCTGTATGGATTCGCAACAGGTACAGAGCCCGGAAGATGCCGCGCTTTCCGATTACATAGAAGGAGTCGGCTACCAGATCATTCCGGAAGAGCAGGGGACACTTCTGAATCGCGAGCGTCTGATGGAGAAGCTGGAGGAGGCAATTCTGAATCTGGAAGACCGCCTGGTGCTGGAGGAACTGGATGTCTACGAGAAGCCTGCCGTGACGTCAGAAGATCCGGAACTGCATGCGCGGGCAGAGGAATGGAACCGGTATGCAGGTGTGCGGATCGTTTATAAGTTCGGGTCAAAGCAGGAAGTATTGGATGGCTCTACGATCCATACATGGCTTTCTGATGACGGTCAGGGCGGTGTGCTTTTGGATGAGGCTCAGGTGACGCAGTATGTGAAGGATCTGGCAAGAGATTATAATACTGCTTATCAGCCGAAGACGTTGAAAACCTCCTATGGAAAAGAAGTGAAGATTTCCGGAGGCAATTACGGATGGCGCATCAATCAGAGTGCGGAGACCGCAGCACTTCTGGAACTTCTGCATTCCGGTGAGAGTCAGGAGCGGGAACCGGTTTATTCCCAGACTGCGGCCAGTCATGACGGACCGGACTATGGGGATACCTATGTGGAGATCAATCTGACTGCACAGCATCTGTATTTTTATAAGAACGGAAAGCTTGTGGTAGAATCGGATTTTGTTTCCGGCAATGAGTCAAAGGGCTGGTCCACTCCGGCAGGTGCCTATCCGCTTACCTATAAGCAGAGGAATGCAACGCTGCGCGGAGAGAATTATGAGACTCCGGTATCCTACTGGATGCCGTTCAACGGCGGAATCGGCATGCATGACGCGAGCTGGCGCTCCAGTTTTGGAGGCACGATCTATAAGACCAACGGAAGCCATGGATGCATCAATCTGCCTCCTGCGGTTGCGGCAAAAATTTATGAAAATATTTCTGCCGGAATGCCGGTTTTGTGCTATCATTTAGATGGAACACAAAAGGGCAGCACCTCGACAAAACCGGCAGAGACAAAACCGGCAGAGACAAAACCGGCAGAGACGAAACCGGCAGAGACGAAACCGGCAGAGACAAAACCGGCAGAGACAAAACCGGCAGAGACGAAACCGGCGGAAACAAAGCCGGCAGAGACGAAACCGGCGGAGACAAAACCGGCAGAGACGAGTCCGACGGAGACGAAACCGGCGGCGGAGATCAAACCGGCACAGCCGTCTGTGGAGGGACCTGGCGGAGTGTCTGCACAGCCCGGACCGACGCAGAGCGGTGCTTATGGTCCGGCCGGTCAGGAGACCAGGGCTTCCTCCGGCGTGGTCAGCGCGCCGGGACAGTAGTGCCAACACAGCAGTATCAGCACAGTATGACAGGAAGAAGGGAGATAGAGGGTATGACAGGAAATTGGGTTGTATATGGTGAGGGCAATTCCCTTGCAAGAAAATATGTGGAAGCGGAGCAGCAGAAGGTGAATCTCCTGATCTGCATCGGAGAAGAAGAGCGGTTTACGCTGGTGATTGAAGCAGGTATCGAATCGGTTTCTGTGGTTCTTCAGAGTACCAGTCTGGCAGAGGCATGCGCGGAGGCAGATGGATTCGCAAAAGGCTATTTCCTGGAAAAGGCCAGATTACTGGAGGAGATTGCGGAACGTCTGTAGATGTTTTGCAGAAGAGAATGCGTTATGAGTAAGAGAAATCAGGATATGACAACGGGCCCGCTCGGCAGACAGATTCTGTTTTTCAGTATTCCGTTGATGTTGTCCAATATTCTGCAGGTTTTGTTTAATATGGCGGATGTGGCGGTGGTCGGCCGGTTTGCCGGATCCATGGCACTGGGTTCCGTAGGATCGACAACGATTCTGGTTACCATGTTTACCGGATTTCTGATCGGTGTGGCTGGAGGAATCAACGTGCTTGTAGCGCTTTATTATGGAGCGCGAAATGAAAAGAGCGTGGAAGAGACGGTTCATTCGTCGGCGCTGCTCAGTCTGGCATGCGGAGTTCTGATCCTTTTGATCGGGCTTCTGTTTTCCAAGAGCATTCTGCGGATTCTGAATACCAAGGAAGAGCTGATTGACGGTGCAGTGCTTTACATATCCATTTATTTTCTGGGAATGCCGGCACTTGCCATCTATAATTTCGGAAATGCGGTATTCAGCGCTGTCGGAGATACGGGGCGGCCGCTTCGTTATCTGACCATTGCCGGAATTTTAAATCTCGTCATGAATCTGTTTTTCGTGATTGTATGCAATCTGGGTGTGGCCGGTGTTGCTGCCGCAAGCGCGATTTCCCAGTATGGTTCGGCGCTGATGATTGTTGCAGCGTTGTTTCGCAGCAGGGAATGTTATGGACTGAGACTGTCCGCACTTCGTCTTAATCCGGAGAAGGCTAAGGATATCATCCGGATCGGGCTGCCGGCCGGACTGCAGAATGCGATTTTCCAGATGGCGAACCTGTTTATTCAGGCAGGCGTGAATACCTTCAGTGCGGTTATGGTGGCAGGCAATTCGGCGGCTGCCAATGCAGATGCAATGATTTATGATGTAATGGCCGCTTTTTATACGGCATGCGGAAGTTTTATGGGCCAGAATTACGGTGCGCGGAAAAAAGACCGGATTCGGAAGAGCTATTTTATCAGCCTGGGATATTCCTTTGGAATCGGGACTGCCATGGGGCTTTTGCTGGTTCTGTTCGGCAGACCGTTTTTGTCCCTGTTTACCTCGGATCCGGAGGTGATTCGTTGCGGTATGTACCGTCTGACAATCATGGGTTTTTCCTATGGTATCTCTGCCTTTACGGACTGCACGATCGCTGCTTCCAGAGCCATGGGCAAGGGTGCAGTTCCCACAGTGATCGTGCTGATGGGTTCCTGTGTGTTCCGGATTATCTGGGTTTATACCATATTTGCTTACTTTAAGACGATTCCGTCTCTGTATCTGCTGTATGTATGTTCCTGGAGTATTACCGCGATTGCGGAGATTATTTATTTTGTAAAGGTCTATAAAGAAAAAACGCAGGAATTGCCTGCATAGAAAAACACCCGGAAGGCGGTTACCCTGCCCTCCGGGTGTTCTTCTATGCATTCAAATGTGTTGCTTACAGATTGAAACCGAAGTATTTCACTGCATTGTTGTAGCAGATGCCTTCTACAATCTCTTTCAGTGCCTTCTGATCGTTCGGATACTCACCATTCTCAACCCATCCGCCGATCAGTGCGCACATGATACGACGGAAATACTCATGTCTGGTATAGGACAGGAAGCTTCTGGAGTCGGTCAGCATACCTACGAAGTTGCCCAGGCAGCCCAGGTTGGCAAGGCTGGTCATCTGGTTGGTCATACCTACTTTGTGATCGTTGAACCACCATGCGGAACCCTGCTGTAACTTGCCGGCAGCAGCGGTATCCTGGAAGCAGCCCAGAATGGTGCCGATAGAAGCATCATCGTTCGGGTTCAGGGAGTAGATGATGGTCTTCGGAATCTCATTGGTAGCACTCAGGGCATTCAGGAAGTCTGCCATCTGTGCGGACGGAGCATAGTTGTTGATGCAGTCGAAACCAGTATCTGCACCCAGCTGCTGATACATGTAAGCGTTGTTGTCACGCTTGCAGCCATAGTGAAGCTGCATTACCCAACCCATGCGGTTGTATTCTTTTGCCACGAACAGCATGAATGCGGTCTTGTATTTCAGCTCTTCTTCCTTGGTCACGGTTCCGCCGGCCAGGCTCTTTGCCATGATGGCATTCAGCTCTGCCTCGTCAGCCGGATAGTACATCACATATTCCAGAGCATGGTCAGATACGCGGCATCCTCTCTCGGTGAAGTAAGCCATACGAACCTTCAGCGCTTCTTTCATGCTGGTGAAATCCTTGATCTCGACACCGCTTACCTCAGCCAGCTTTGCAACGTAAGCCGGGAACTCCGGTTTCTCTACGTTCATAGCCTTGTCCGGTCTCCATGCAGGCAGAACCTGAACATCGAAGGTTTCATCTTTTGCGATGACATCGTGCCACTCCAGAGTGTCAACCGGGTCATCTGTGGTGCAGATCAGGGTAACATTGGAAGCTTTGATCAGGCTGCGTACGGTCCACTTGTTCTGCAGCTGCTCGTTGCAGAGGTTCCATACTTCTTCTGCGGTATCTCCATTTAAATGACCGGTATAGCCGAAGTATCTCTGCAGCTCCAGATGGCTCCAGTGGTACAGCGGGTTGCCGATCAGCTTCGGCATGGTCTCAGCCCATTTCTGGAATTTCTCACGATCGGAAGCATCTCCGGTGATGTATTTCTCATCCACACCGTTGGAACGCATCTGACGCCATTTGTAATGGTCGCCGCCAAGCCAAACCTGTGTAATATTGTCAAATCTGCGGTCCTCTGCGATCTCTCTCGGATTGATATGGCAGTGGTAATCCAGAATCGGCATCTTCTCAGCGAAGTCGTGATATAACTGCTGAGCAGATTCGGTTGACAGTAAGAAATCTTTGTCCATAAACTGTTTCATGGGATGAATCCTCCTTAAATAAAATTAGAATTTTGTGGTTGCTCTTTTTATCAAATCGGCAGCGATGGTAGTCCGGCTCGGAACATTGCCGCCGTTGAAAACGCCCATAAGGGTGTTGATGGTACTGGTACACAGTGCCTCGACTTTGCTGTCGATGGAGGTCAGCTCCGGATCTGTGCAGACAGCAAAACTGGAATTATTGTAACCAACAATACTCAGCTCATCCGGTATTGCTCTTCCGGTGATATGAGCATACTTTACAGCGCCCACTCCCAGTGTATCATCTGATGTCAGGATGGCATCAAAAATCAACCCGCTTTTGTGCAGCCGAAGCAGCAGGTCACGGGCAGCGAGAATGTCCTTCTCGCACTGATGGATATAGTTGTCCCGGACAGGAAGTCCGTGGCTGCTTAAAGCGTCCCGGTATCCGTTCAGCTTGCTGTTCCCGCTGTAGGAACAGCTGGTATAAAGATACAGGATATTGCGGCAGCCGGATGCAATCAGCTGACTGGTGGCGAGATGCGTCGCCATACGGTCATCACATAATGTACAGTAAATATTGTCCCCTTCCAGGTATCCGTTCACAAGCATGATCGGAATATCTTTGGAAGCATCCAGGATGTAGGCATTGTCCCTGGCTTTCATCTCAATGAATTTGGAACCGGCAAGGATAATGGCATCCACTTTTTTGGAACGCAGCAGATCAAAATACTGCCGCTTGGTCTCCAGAGAATTGCCGGTGCAGCAGAGAATGGAATCATAGCCATTCGCACGCAGCTCGCGTTCAAGATAGTAAATGGCATGAGCCAGATACGGATCAGACGAATCGGAACACATAATGCCGATGGTCTGAATGGTGCCCAGTCCCAAGCCTCTGGCAAATACATTGGGCGTATAACCCAGTTCTTCCATAACGCTTAAAACACGGGTTCTGGTCTTTTCACTGACATTCGGATTCCCGTTCAGCACACGGGATACGGTGGCGATGGATACGTTGGCCTTCTTGGATACGTCATAAATGTTCACGTAGTCACCCCCCGCTTTCTGTAAGCACTTACAAGGTATTCTCATTATACCTGTGAAACGGGAATAATGCAAGCAGTTTCATGAATTTTTTATAACTTTTTGCACAAAATCAAAGAATAAAAACAGTTTTTTCTTGACTTATGAACTAATATTTTGTAGAATAATTGTAAGCACTTACATGGTTTCGAGGGCACATTCAGCCCCGAAACGGGGAGACACCACAGGATTCAGCATCATAGGAAATTTCATTATCAAGCCATAAGAAGGCGGAAAGAGGAGAACACGACATGCAGGATTTTATCAGAATTCATGAAGATGATAATGTCGCAGTGGCATTGCGCCCGATTGCCAAGGGGGAAGAGCTGACGGTCGGACAGTATCAGGTGACCACACAGGAAGAGATTCCTCAGGGGCACAAGTTTGCACTGAAACCGATCGCGAAAGGCAGTGAGGTAATCAAGTATGGCTTCCGTATTGGTTTTGCGAAAGAGGACGTACCGGCCGGCGGCTGGGTACATGTACACAATTTAAAGACGGCTCTGGGAGACCTTCTTACCTATACTTATGAACCGGTGGCTTCCGGTCTGAAGGAGACAGAGCATGCGTATTTTGAAGGATTCCGCCGTACGGACGGCAAAGCCGGCGTCCGCAATGAGATCTGGATCATCCCGACGGTAGGCTGTGTGAATTCCATCGCGAAGGCACTGGAGAAGAAGGCACAGAAGCTGGTGGGGGGCACCGTGGAGGATGTGATTGCATTCAACCATCCATATGGATGCTCTCAGATGGGAGATGATCAGGAGAATACCCGTAAGCTGCTGGCAGATCTGATTCATCATCCGAACGCAGGCGGTGTTCTGGTACTGGGCCTGGGCTGTGAGAACAGCAATATTCCGGTGCTGAAAGAGTACATCGGTGAATACGATGAGCAGCGTGTGAAATTCCTGCAGTGTCAGGATGTGGAGGATGAGCAGGCGGCGGCAATGGAGCTTCTGGAAGAACTGGCAGTTTATGCCGGTGCGTTCAGCAGAGAGAAGATTGACGCCAGCGAGCTGATTATAGGAATGAAGTGCGGCGGTTCTGACGGACTTTCCGGAATCACGGCAAATCCGACCGTAGGAGCCTTTTCCGATATTCTGATTTCCAAAGGCGGCACGACCATTCTGACCGAGGTACCGGAGATGTTCGGTGCGGAGACGATTCTGATGAACCGCTGTGAGACCCCGGAACTGTTTGACAAGACGGTCAGCCTGATCAATGATTTCAAGAATTACTTTACCAGCCACAACCAGACCATCTATGAGAATCCGTCTCCGGGCAACAAGAAGGGCGGCATCTCCACTCTGGAGGACAAGTCTCTGGGATGTACGCAGAAGTCCGGCAGCGCACCGGTCAAGGGCGTTCTGGCTTATGGTGAGCCGGTGAAGGTTAAGGGTCTGAATCTGCTGTCCGCTCCGGGCAACGATCTGGTGGCGGCGACGGCACTGGCAGTATCCGGTGCGCAGATTGTGCTGTTTACGACCGGACGCGGTACGCCGTTTGCATCTCCGGTTCCTACCGTGAAGATTTCCAGCAACTCCAGACTGGCAGGTCATAAGGATAACTGGATCGACTTCAATGCGGGACGCATGGTAGAGGACAAGACCAAAGAAGAACTTGCGCAGGAGCTGTTTGATTATGTACTGGAGGTGGCTTCCGGCAGAAAGGTCAAAGCAGAAGAAGCAGGCTTCCATGATATGGCGATTTTCAAACAGGGTGTGACATTATAGGAAAGGCATGGCAGCATTTCATGAAACTGAACAGAACGACTCAGAGAACCATCGAGATTCTGAAACTTGTTTCCAAGAATCCGGATGGCATTACTCTGGATGATATTTGCGAAAGGCTGGAGCTTCCCAAGACCAGTGCGTATGATATTGTGACGACACTGGCAGAGATGGGGATGGTCAACGTGGACCGGGGGCAGCGCCAGCGTTATACGATTGGGCTGACTGCATATCGTATTGGGATTAATTATACGAACAATCTTGATTTTATCAGTGTGATTGAACCGGAACTCAAGACCTTTGCCAGAACGGTTGGGAAGACTGTATTCTTTGGCGTACGTTCGGATCATGAGGTAGTCTATATCACAAAGGCAGAGCCGGAAAATCCGATCATTACCACGGCGACGGTCGGAACGAAAAATCCGATGTACTGTACGTCCCTTGGCAAGGCGATTCTCGCATACAGTGACGAGGAGACCAGGGATCAGGTGATCAGTCGGATCAAATTCCGGAAGAAAACAGAAAGAACAATCCTGGATCGGGAATCATTTCTGAAGGAACTGGAGATTGTAAAAGAACAGGGATATGCGCTGGATGCGCGGGAAGTGGAAGAGCATATGGAATGTGTCGGGGCGCCGGTATTCGGTTCTGACGGCAATGTGCTCGGAGCGATCAGCGTATCCAGTCTGTACAAGCCGACGGAGGATTATGAACATCTCGGATGTCTGGTTCGGGAAAAAGCCAGAGAGGTCTCAAAATTATTAGGATTTATTGGAAATATCTGTTGACAAAAGCTTTTGATGATATTACAATTTAAATATCAAAATCGTATTCGCGAAAACAATTCGCATATACGAACTGAAAGAAGGAGAAGAAAATCATGAAAAAAGAACAGGTTTTAGCAAGAATGAAAGAAGACTGCCTGGTAGCTGTTGTTCGTGCGAAAGACATGGAGCAGGGCGAGAAGGTTGTTGATGCAATCATCGAAGGCGGCATCAACTTCATCGAGATTACGATGACCATGGACGAGGGCAACCCGGTTGACTTCATCGCAGCTATGTCTAAGAAGTATAAGGATAATGATAAGGTTGTGATCGGTGCAGGTACCGTTCTGGATCCGGAAACCGCAAGAGCTGTCATTCTGGCTGGTGCTAACTATGTAGTAAGCCCGGGCCTGAATGTTGAGACCATCAAGCTCTGCAACCGTTACAGAGTACCGATGCTGCCGGGCGTTCTGACCCCAACCGAAGCAATCACCGCTATGGAGGCTGGTTGCGATGTAATTAAGATCTTCCCGGGCAATATCGTTGGACCGGCTGCTATCAGCTCCTTTAAGGGTCCTCTGCCGCAGGGTGAGTTCATGCCGTCCGGCGGTGTTGACGTTGACAACGTTGACAAGTGGATCAAGGCTGGCGCATATGCAGTTGGTACCGGAAGCAGTCTGACCAAGGGTGCTAAGACCGGCGACTTTGCAGCAGTAACCGCAAAAGCAAAAGAGTTCGTAGAAGCAGTAGCAGCAGCACGTGCGAAATAATACGTAGAAACGAAACCGAAATAAAAGGAGAATAAAACAATGGCAAAAGTAGTAACTATGGGCGAAATCATGCTCAGACTGTCCACCCCGGGCAATGAGAAATTTATCCAGGCTGACGAGTTTGATGTAAACTACGGCGGCGGTGAGGCAAACGTAGCAGTATCTCTGGCAAACTATGGCCACGATGCAGAATTTGTAACCGCAGTACCGGCTAACCCGATCGGTGAGTGTGCAGTAGCAGCTTTGAGAAAGTACAATGTAGGAACCAAGCACATCGTTCGCAGCGGTGAGAGACTGGGTATCTACTTCCTGGAGACCGGTTCTGCAATGAGAGCTTCCAACGTTGTTTATGACCGTGCTCATTCTTCTATTTCTACTGCAACTGCTGATCAGTTTGATTTCGACGCTATCTTTGCAGATGCTGACTGGTTCCACTTCACCGGTATTACTCCGGCTGTATCCGATCTGGCAGCAGAAGTGACCGAGGCAGCGCTGAAAGCAGCAAAAGCTCATGGTGTAACTGTATCCGTTGACTTGAACTTCCGTAAGAAACTGTGGTCTTCTGAGAAGGCTCAGAAGGTTATGACCAACCTGATGCAGTATGTTGACGTATGTATCGGCAACGAAGAGGATGCTGAGAAGGTTCTTGGCTTCAAGCCGGGCAACACCGATGTTACCTCCGGTGAGCTGGAACTGGCTGGCTATGTTGACATCTTCAATCAGATGGCTGACAAGTTTGGCTTCAAGTATATCATCAGCTCCCTGCGTGAGAGCCACAGCGCTTCCAACAACGGCTGGTCCGCATGCATCATGGATGGTAAGACCCGTGAGTTCTATCACTCCAGAAAATACTCCATCACTCCGATCGTTGACCGTGTAGGCGGCGGTGACTCCTTCGCAGCAGGTCTGATCTGCGGTCTGGTAGATGGTAAAGACATGAAAGCAGCTCTGGAATTCGCAGTAGCGGCTTCTGCTCTGAAGCACACCATTCCTGGCGACTTCAACCTGGTTACCCGCGCAGACGTGGACAACCTGGCTGGCGGCGATGGTTCAGGTCGTGTACAGAGATAGTTGCTTTACACTTTTTGACTAATCAATGAGGAATGTTCGGGAACGGTCTGGTGACCTTTCCCGGACACGGGGACAGAAAATGGCTAATTTCCAACGTTGGAGTTAGCCATTTTAAAACATATTATAAACAGGGGGAAACACATTATGAAACCAGTTATGGGGAACGTTATCGTAGGACAGTCCGGCGGACCAACAGCAGTTATCAACTCCAGCCTTGCAGGTGTATTCAAAACTGCAAAAGACCGCGGAGCGAAGAAGGTTTATGGTATGCGCAATGGTATTCAGGGCCTTCTGGAAGAGCGTGTAGTTGATCTGTCCGAGCACATTCGCAGCAGTCTGGACATTGATCTGCTCAAGAGAACTCCGTCATCTTATCTTGGTTCCTGCCGTTACAAACTGCCGGACATCAAGGATAACCGTGAGATCTATGACAGAATTTTTGAGATTCTGGACAAGCTGGAGGTAGAATATTTCTTCTACATTGGTGGTAATGATTCCATGGATACCATCAAGAAGCTGTCTGATTATGCAATTTTAAACGGCAGCAAAATCCGTTTCATGGGTGTTCCGAAGACGATTGACAATGACCTGGCTGTAACGGATCATACTCCGGGATTTGGCAGTGCTGCAAAGTACATTGCTTCCATTACCAAAGAGATTATCCGTGATGGTCTGGTATATGACCAGCAGAACGTAACGCTGATTGAGATCATGGGTCGTAACGCAGGCTGGCTGACCGGTGCGGCTGCACTGGCAACCGGTGAGGACTGTGAAGGTCCGGATATGCTGTTCCTGCCGGAGATTACCTTTGATGTGGATGAGTTCATGAAGAAGGTAGCTGAGCTCCATAAAGTGAAGAAGTCGGTTGTAGTTGCTATTTCTGAGGGTGTAAAGGTCGCTGACGGCAGATATGTATGTGAGCTGATGGACAACATTGATTTCGTTGATGCATTTGGCCACAGACAGCTGACAGGTACTTCCCGTTTCCTTGCTCAGAAGATTTCCAAGGAAGTGGGCTGCAAGACCAGGGCAATCGAGTTTAACTCCCTGCAGCGTTGTGCATCTCATATCGTAGGGCGTGTGGATATCACGGAAGCTTATCAGGTTGGCGGTGCTGCTGTAAAAGCTGCATTCGAGGGTGAAACAGGTAAGATGATCATTCTGAAGAGAGTTTCTGATGATCCGTATCTGTGTGTAACCGATATTTATGATGTACATAAAATTGCAAACGTGGAGAAGAAGGTTCCGAGAGAGTGGATCAACGAGGCTGGTGACTATGTAACAGACGAATTCATCAACTATGTTCGTCCGCTGATTCAGGCTGAACTGACTCCTATGATGGTAGATGGTCTGCCAAGACATCTGCGTCTGGAAGATACGCCTTACGGTAAATAATCAAATAAATCAAACTTTGCGTTGGGGCTGCTGTACTAATTTCTTAGTGCAGCAGCCCCTTTTGATGACCCTTAACCTTGTTTCATTATCATACTATACCAGTTTTTTCATTGCGTCAGCTACGAACTGTACTTTCGGTCCGATGATAATCTGAATTGCAGTTTTGCTCGGGCGGATAATACCTGCAACGCCTGCGGATTTGATCTTCTTTTCATCGATTTTAGTGTAATCCTTGATTTCCAGACGGAGACGGGTGATACAGTTGTCGATGGAGGTAACGTTGGCTTTGCCGCCAAGGCCTTCCAGAATAACAGCTGCCATACCATCGAAATCGCTGGTATCCAATTCAATTGCACTTTCGTCCAGATCGTCATCTTCACGGCCCGGGGTCTTCAGATCCAGAGCGGTGATTGCTGCACGGAAGATTACATAATAAATGATGCCGAATACAATGCCGATCGGGATCAGCATGATCGGGTTTACAGCCATAGGAGCCTTGAAGCTCAGCACATAGTCGACCAGACCAGCGGAGAAGTTAAAGCCTGCTCTCGGCCCAAGAATGGTAACAACAACTGCGGAAACACCGGTCAGTAATGCATGAATGACATACAGTACAGGAGCCAGGAACATGAATGAGAATTCCAGAGGCTCGGTAACGCCGGTGAAGAAAGAAGATAAAGCAGCAGCCAGCAGAAGACCCGCAGCAGCTTTCTTCTTGGTGTCTTTTGCAGTGTGATACATAGCCAGAGCAGCTGCCGGAAGACCAAACATCATAACCGGGAAGAAGCCTGCCATATACATACCGGTCTGACCAAGAGTACCGGTACCTGCCCAGAAGTTACCCAGATCATTGATGCCTGCAACATCAAACCAGAATACGGAGTTCAGTGCGTGGTGCAGACCAACCGGGATCAGCAGTCGGTTCAGGAATGCATAGATACCTGCACCGACAGCGCCCATGCCGGTGATTGCGATACCGAAGTTAACCAGTGCGCTGTAGATGGCCGGCCATATAAAGAACAGAACAACAGCAACCAGAATGGTAACTACGGAAGTAACAATAGCAACACAGCGTTTGCCGCTGAAGAACGACAGTGCATCCGGAAGCCGGGTGTTTTTAAATTTATTGTAGCAGCTTGCGCCGATCACACCACAAACAATGCCGATGAACTGGTTCTGAATCTTTGCGAATGCCGGGTTTGCATCAGCGCCGGTATACATGGATACTGCACCGCTGGATAACAGAGTGGTCAGCATCAGCCAGGATACCAGACCTGCGAGACCTGCAGTGCCCTCGTGATCATCAGCCATACCGACAGCAACACCGATTGCAAACAGGATAGCCATGTTATCAACCAAAGCTCCGCCGGCCTTTAACAGGAAAGCAGAAATAATGTTGTTAGCACCCCAGCCGGTCGGATCGAGCCAGTAACCGATACCCATCAGAATACCTGCTGCAGGAAGTGCAGCTACAGGAAGCATCAGGGATTTTCCGAGTTTTTGAAGATACTTCATCATAACAAAATCCTCCTTTTTTTGTTGAGTCTTTTCCCCTCAAAAAGACTGGTTTTGTCGGAAAATATGCAGACAAAAAATAAAAAGTATGAACAATAAAGAATTATTTTTATTTTTCGCTCCCCCATGCGAAATAATTTTCCGACAGATAAGATTATCATAGGAGTTAACAGGGGAAAAGTCAATACAATTTTATTTAGAAAAAGTTTATGATTTTTTTATAATTTTGCACAACGAATGACGATATTTACCAGAACTGTTTCGTTATTTCTACAGAATTATTACGGCTTTTTCGAAATCTTGCCAAACATTTACGCTTTTTTACGATCCGGTTACTTCTGTTGACCCTCGAACCGTTCCATGGTGTAAAGTGCAGACATCGGAAGCGGCAAAGCGTCTTCCGGAAACACAAGAACTATGAGAACGAACCGACAGGGTTCGCGGAAGGAGAAATGACCATGAAGAAAAGAACAAAACTTATGATAATTCCATGTGCGGCAGCGGCACTGACGCTGGGGACGGCTATGATGTCTTACGCGGCAACCGGATGGCAGGAAGAGGACGGAAGCTGGCATTACCTCGATTCTGACGGAGAGCGTGTGACGGATACATGGAAGAAATCAGGAAGCCACTGGTTCTGGCTGGATGAGGACGGTGAGATGGCTGTAGATACCCTGGTGGAGGATGACGGCGATTTCTACTATGTAAATGAAGTCGGTGCCCGCGTAGCCAATGAATGGCGGGAAATCGACAATGAAGACAATACGGATGACCTGGGAGAGACCAGCTGGTATTACTTTGGAGCCAACGGAAAAGCTTACACAGCATCAGACTCCGGAAAAACCACCTTTAAAACCATCGGCGGTGAGAAATATGCGTTTGATTCAGACGGACGTATGCTGGACGGATGGGTAAATGAGGATGCCGAGCGCCTGACCGAAGAGGATGCGTGGAAGGAAGGCGTCTATTATCTGGGCGAGTCCGGTGACGGTAAGATGCGCAAGAATGAGTGGGTAAGACTGGAAGTGGAAGATGAGGAAAATGAGGATGACGATTTCGACGGCACCTACTGGTTTTACTTCAATTCCAACGGAAAGAAACTGTCAGATACCACAAAGAAGATCAATGGCAAAAACTATCGGTTTGAAGAGAATGGTAATGCGACGTTCAACTGGTATCTGAAAGCCAGCGATTCCACCGCATCGGAAAGCAATCTGTATTATAATCACCCGGATCAGTGCTGGCGTGCACAGGGATGGTTCCAGTCTGTTCCAAGTGCGGATATCGACGCAGAGGCATATGACAATGGAGATGAATACTGGTTCTATGCACAGAGCGACGGTGAACTGGTTACCAGTCAGATCAAGAAGATCAACGGTTATTACTACGGCTTCAACGAGAAGGGTGAGATGCTGGACGGCCTGTACAAGCTGTCTGTAGACGGTAATGAGATCATCAGCTGCGAGGAAATTGAGAGCGAGAGTGATATTCCGGATGCAGATGAGGCGTGGGAAGTATTTTACTTCGGCGGTAACACGAAGGAAGGAGCCTTAAAGACCGGCAAGACGACAATCGATATTGATGGTGAAAAATACACCTACAACTTTAAGAAATCCGGTTCTGAGCGTGGCATGGGCTATCATGGAATTCAGGATGGTGAACTGTACATCAAAGGCCGTCTGATGAAGGCTGACAAGGACGCGAAACTGGAGGTCATCCGGTTTGAGGATCATGAGTATCTGGTAAATACCTCCGGCAAGATTCAGAAGAACAAGAAAAATGTTCAGGATGCAGATGATGTTTATTACTGTACGGATGCAGACGGTACCGTAATCTACAGAGGTACCGAGAAATGGACTGAGAAAAAATAATAGTTACATCACAGAAAATACCAATAGAAAAATGAATACACTCCCCTTATGGAATCCTTAAGATAAAGAACTCCCGGCTGTCTGTGAAGGCAGGCGGGAGTTTCGTTTCTGTGATTATTGGATTGTCAGAATACAGGAATGTAAATCTGCTGATAGTAAACCTTGCGTCCGCCCTGGGAGCCCTGGAAGGCAAAGGTGGCATAAAGCTGGTGGGAGATCATCAGACCCTGTTTTTCCGCCCAGGCGATCATGGGAAGGACCACCGATGCATTCGGAGTACGATCTTCGGAAATACAATAGGAAGAAACGCAGAGCGCCGGATTGGTGACCGGAGTCGTGTGGTCCGGAATATCATAGTCTACGATGTCCCGCAGGTCGCGGCGGAGAATCAGCTGGGTGTTGCGGTAATCGATGGAAAGGCTTTCGCTGTGCCGCTGCCAGGTATATTCGTCAAATACATACATCATATCCAGTCCGGAGTGCTCGCGGGCGTACTGAAACCAGAGCTCCACACTTTCTCTCATATCCGCGTGGGGAACGATGGCGTAGGCATCCGGAAAATTCTGCATCACCACCTGATTCAGATGGTGGCGGATATTTTCGCAGTCCGAGCGGGTGATCTGAAGTCTTGCGATGGTCTGCTTGTGTCTGCGGATCGCCTGCCGTTCCTCCGCCAGGCGGGTGTTGGTGATCTCGGTCAGCTTATCCAATGTGCCGTCTTCGGTCCACAGTGTTTCCATGTCATCGAGTCCGATGTCCATTCTTCTCTGATACAGGACACCGATCAGCTTGGAAATGTCCTGGTCTGTATAGTAACGGTATCCATTCTTTCCCTTTTCTGAGGAAAGGATGCCGCGTTTTTCATAATAGCGCAGTGTATCTCTGCTGATTCCCATCAGATTGGCAACGTCACCAATCATGTATCTGTTCTTTTCCATAGGTAAGTATTACCTCCGTAATTCATGCTGTGCCTTTTCTTCTGCATATCAGGTATATCAGTTACAGCAGGGAAAATCAATGGAGGTAATGAAATCGTAAAGAACTTTAAGATATATTTTTGAAAATTGGCTTGACATTCCTGCGAATCCGGATATAATACAAAATGCAAATAAGTTGCAAATGCAATCAGAGGGCAATTGCAGGCTGTTTGTTTTTTACCATTCCGCGTGAAGGAGGATTGCGTATGTTTGAACTTGCGGAGCATATTGTTGTGCATACGGTTGAGGAAAGTATACGGCTTCTGCCGTTTTTGTTTGTTACGTATCTGATGATGGAGTTTCTGGAGCATCACACAGGAAAGAAGGCACAGGACCGGATCCGGAAGGCGGGAAAGCTGGGACCGATCTGGGGCGGACTTCTCGGGATCATGCCGCAGTGTGGATTTTCCACAGCAGCCTCCAGCCTCTATGCAGGGCGCGTGATTACGGTTGGTACACTGATTGCCGTGTATTTGTCCACGTCTGATGAGATGCTGCCGATCATGATTTCGGAAGCAGTGCCGGCCTCTACGATCGCGCGGATTCTGATTGTGAAGGTACTGATTGCCATGATTTCCGGTCTTCTGATCGAACTGGTGCTGGTCAGAGTTCTGAAGAAGAAAGAGAAGGATATGGATATTCACACGGTCTGTGAAGAGGAACACTGCAGCTGTGAGGACGGCATGTTGGTTTCCGCACTGCGTCATACGATTCATATTTTCGGTTATATTCTGCTGGTGACTCTGATTCTGAATACGGCGATTGAGCTGATCGGGGAAGAGACGCTGACGCGGTTCTTTACGGGGATTCCGGTGCTGGGTGAGATGATTGCCGCTCTGGTGGGCCTGATTCCGAATTGTGCGTCATCCGTAGTGATCACAGAGCTTTATCTGGCTGGTATGATCGGGGCCGGAGCCATGATGGCAGGACTTCTGGTCAATGCCGGGGTGGGCATACTGGTGCTTCTGCGACTGAACCGCAACTGGAAGCAGGACAGCCGGATTATCGGTATGCTGTATGGACTTGGTGTTTTCTGGGGGGTTGTGATTCAGGCTGCCGGGATTGCGTTTTAAGGATGGTGAGAAGAACAATGGGTGAGAACAGCTATGCGACAGTCAGCCGCAGGAAGATCCTGGGATTTCTTGAGGAAAATCACGACAGGACGGTTACGGCGGCGGATATTGACGCGTATCTCAGAGAACAGAACAGTGAGGTCAATATCACGACGATTTACCGTTATCTGGATAAGCTGACCAGAGAGGGCACCGTGATCAAATATGTTGCGGAAAAGGGAAGCCAGGCCGCGTATCAGTACGTGGAGCAGGGACATCGGTGCGACGAGCACCTGCATCTGAAATGTGTCCGCTGCGGCAGAATCATTCATCTGGAATGTGCGTTTATGCACGAGATTTCAGAGCATATTCAGAAGGATCATGGATTTAAGCTGCAGTGCAGGAACTCCATTCTGTACGGAGTCTGCAGATCGTGTCAGGAAAAAGAGAATCAATCATGAAACCGGGGATGGGGAAGTCCCCGGTTTTTTTGAATGTTTCCGATCTTAATGAAATCCTAATGCCCGTAAGCCTCTCTTAGCAGGCGTATCTCTTTCTTTTGCCCGGAAAATGTGTTAAACTATCCAAACAGGCTATGAAGAACAAGGAGTGACAGTATGGGGAATTTTTTTACCAGGAGGCTTTTGAAGATGCGCAAGCGCCTGACACAGACTCAGTTTATTGCATTGGGATTTATGACAATCATTCTGATTGGCACATTTCTGCTGATGCTTCCGGTTTCCAGCCGCAGCGGAGAGGCCGGCAGTTTTATCAACTGTCTGTTTACCGCAACCAGCGCATCCTGCGTGACGGGACTGGTGGTATATGATACGTGGACACACTGGACTCTGTTCGGACAGCTGGTGATTCTGATTATGATCCAGATCGGAGGTCTGGGCTTTGTCTCGATCGGTGTGTTTCTGTCGATTATTCTGCGGCGCAAGATCGGTCTGAAGGAACGCGGTCTGATGCAGGAGAGTGTGAATACGCTGCAGATCGGCGGAGTGGTCAAGCTGGCGAGAAAGATTATTATCGGCACGGCGATTTTTGAGGGAACCGGAGCCCTGATTCTGGCGATCCGGTTTATTCCGGAGGTTGGTGTGGCCCGCGGCATTTTCTATGGCATTTTCCATTCGGTGTCGGCCTTTTGCAACGGTGGATTTGATCTGATGGGCTGGCAGGGCGAATACTCTTCTCTGGTGAATTACTATGACGACTGGACGGTCAACCTGGTGGTGATGGCGCTGATTGTCATCGGAGGGCTGGGATTTATCGTCTGGGACGATCTGAGCCGCCACCGTCTGCATGTACGGCATTATATGCTGCATACGAAAATCGTGCTTTTGACGACGGCAGTTCTGCTCTTTGGAGGAGCGTGGCTGTTTTATCTGTTTGAACGGCAGAATCTTCTGGTGGGCATGAGTCCAAGCGGGCAGATTCTGACATCTTTGTTTAACTCGGTTACACCAAGGACGGCGGGATTCAATACGGTGGACACGGCGGCACTGACAGATGCCAGCAAACTGTTTACCGTGATTCTGATGTTTATCGGAGGCAGTCCGGGGTCTACGGCGGGTGGTGTCAAGACGACGACGATCGTGGTGCTCTATCTGTATCTGTGGTCTACGATCCAGCGGACGTACGGAGTCAATGCGTTCGGGCGCCGTCTGGAGGAAGATGCACTGAAGCATGCATGTTCGATTTTTATGATCAACCTTACGCTGGCACTGGGAGCCTCGATTTTTATCATGGCAACACAGAAGCTTGCCATGTCTGATGTGCTGTTTGAGGCTTTTTCTGCGATCGGTACGGTTGGTATGACGACAGGAATTACCCGGGAACTGAACAGTATTTCCAGACTGCTGATCGCGTTTCTGATGTACTGTGGGCGCGTGGGAAGTTTGTCTTTCGCACTGTCGTTTACACAGCATAAACATGTGGCACCGGTTCAGCAGCCGATGGAACGCATCACGATTGGTTAAAATAAAAGAATGGAGAGTAGAATATGAAGTCAATTTTGATTATCGGTATGGGACGTTTTGGACGTCATCTCTGCAAAAATCTGGCAAAACTGGGCAATCAGATCATGATCGTGGATGAGATGGAAGAAAATCTGGAAGAAATGCTTCCGTATGTGGTCAGCGCGAAAATCGGTGACTGCACCAATGAAGCGGTGCTGAAGAGCCTTGGCATTGACAATTTTGATCTGTGTTTTATCTGCATCGGCACCAATTTCCAGAGCAGTCTGGAAATCACCAGCATGGTCAAGGAACTGGGCGGACGTCACGTCATCAGCAAGGCAAACCGGGATATCCATGCCAAATTCCTGCTGCGCAACGGGGCGGACGAAGTGATATACCCGGACCGTGATATTGCGGAGAAACTGGCGGTGCGTTACAGCGCCAACCATGTGTTTGACTATATTGAATTGACGGATGAATATTCAATCTATGAGATTCCGCCGCTGAAGATATGGGTCGGGAAGAGCCTGAAGGAACTGAGCATCCGCAACAAGTACCATATCAGTATCCTGGGAACTAAGGAGGATGGGCATGCAAAGCTGATGCCACCGGCGGATTATGTGATCCGCCCGGATGAACATCTGATGGTGATCGGCAAGAAAGAGGATGTTAATAAAATTTTAAAGGAACTGGCCTGAACGGAGGAACCGTGACAGTCAACGAAAGTGATATGGGATATTCTGTAAGTGCATATAAATAATATCAGGAGCACACAGTGCATGAAGGAAAAGGGAGCGGAGGAGGAAGTTCATGCGTTTTATGAAAGCCTGGTCCGGCGGTTCGCACAGCTGCAGTCCTGATTGCCTGGACAGGATTCTGACGAGCCGGTTTCTGGCGCTTCCGGTTTTGGCTGTGGTGGTGTATCTCATATTTGCATGCGCCTTCAGCAGAAATTTTCTGTTTATAAAAGGTTTTCTGAGTCCGGGAGTCGGGATGACAGAGATTGTGGAGTATATCTGGGTGATGCTTTCCGGAAGGCTGCTTCGTTTTGTCGGCGATGCAGGGGCTTCGGAGCTGATCATGGGTTTTGCGAAGAGCAGTTTGGACGGGATCGGAGCGGTGGTGAGTTTTCTGCCATCGCTGCTGGTCCTGTTCCTGCTTCTGTCCTTTCTGGAGGACAGCGGTTATATGGCACGTGCGGCATTTGTGACGGACCGTCCGCTCAGTTGCTTGGGACTGAGCGGGCATTCTCTTGTTCCCCTGTTGATGGGCGTCGGATATTCGATTCCATTCATGCCCAGTGGGGCGAAGTCAGGTTGGACGGCAGTCATGGAAATCATGTATTTGCTGGGGGTCGGAATCGCGCTGATGGGTGCATGGCTGCTGAACCGGTTTGCATTTCGCAGCGAGTTCCCCTGCTTTGTTCTGGAACTGCCGCAGTATCGTATTCCGTCCTGGAGAGAGGTTCTGCAGCACGGGTGGAAGAAAACCAGAGGCTTTGCGGTAACAGCCGGCACCGTGATTTGGGCGGCCCATGTATTTGCCGGTATGAGCGGAGAAGCGGCATATCCGGGTTGGATGTTTCACCTGCTGTGTATGCCATGTTTTGCGGAGGCGGCTGCGATCCGGCGGGAGACAGGATCGTGGAAGCGGGTGCTGTGCGCCATTGGGTTTCAGATGACGGCTGCTTATGCGGTGTCATGGGTGATTCCTGTGATCGGCTCCTTTTTTTATGCTAAATAACTGGACGGAACCGGGAAATTCGTTTATCATATAGAAGGCGGGGATTTTATGGCCGCAGGAGGAGTTATATGCACGAGTCTGGGGAAAACTATCTGGAGACGATATTGGTATTGAAAGAAAAAGCAGGTTCCGTCCGTTCTGTTGATGTGGCAAGGGCGCTGAACTTCAGTAAGCCCAGTGTCAGCCGGGCGATGGGAATTCTTCGGGAACAGGGCTTCATCACTGTGGAAGCCAATGGTGAGATCTGCCTGACGGAAGCAGGAAGTCAGAAAGCGGAGGCGATTTATTCCAGACACAGACTTCTTACGGAATTTCTGCTGTCTGTGGCAGGAGTGACCAGAGAGGTGGCAGAGGAGAATGCCTGCAGGATGGAACACATTCTGGATCAGGAAGTGGTGGACGGAATCCGCATGTATATGGAGAAACAGAATGTATAGAATATTGACTTTCCGTATCATTTGTGATAAATAGAAGACTGTAGCAAATATTCAGAGAGATTGAGAAGAAAAGAAGGTAGAAATCATGACAAAGATTGACATTATTTCCGGTTTCCTCGGAGCCGGTAAGACTACATTTATCAAAAAGCTTCTGCAGGAAGCCATTGCCGGCGAGCAGGTTGTACTGATTGAGAATGAATTCGGTGAAATCGGCATTGACGGCGGATTTTTAAAAGATGCCGGAATTGAGATCCGAGAGATGAATTCCGGATGTATCTGCTGTTCTCTGGTGGGTGATTTTGGAAAATCACTGGAAGAGGTACTGACCCGGTATCAGCCGGAGCGTGTGATTATCGAGCCATCCGGCGTAGGCAAGCTGTCTGATGTTATGAATGCGGTGCGCAATGTGGCAAAAGATCTGGATGTGAAGCTGAACAGTGCGGTGACCATCGTAGATGCCGCAAAGTGCAAGATGTATATGAAAAATTTCGGTGAATTTTTCAATAACCAGATTGAGAATGCCGGAACCATTGTGCTGAGCCGTACCGATGTCGCAGATGCGAAGAAAGTGCAGATGGATGTGGAACTTCTGCGTGAGCACAACAGCACCGCTTCCATTGTGACCACTCCGATCGATCAGCTGAGCGGCGCTCAGCTGCTGGAACTGATTGAGAAGCCGGATACGATGATGGAAGAGCTGCTGGCACAGGTGAAAGAGGAGCATAAGCATCATCATGAGCATGGGGAAGACTGCACCTGCGGATGCCATGATCATGAGCATCACCACGATCACGAGGATCATGACCACGAGCATGAGCATCACCACGATCATGAGGACCATGACCACGAACATCATCATGACCACGGCGAGAACTGTACCTGCGGCTGTCATGATCACGAGCACGACCATGAGCATCACCATCATCATGCGGATGAGGTGTTCTCCAGCTGGGGCATGGAGACGATTCGCTCCTGCACCCACGATGAACTGAAAGAGATTCTGGAAGAACTGGCATATGGCAATCAGTATGGTGATGTACTGCGTGCCAAGGGTATGCTGCCGGGCGAGAAGCCGGGCGAATGGTATTATTTTGATCTGGTTCCGGAGGAGTACGAGATTCGTACCGGTGCTCCGGATTATACCGGAAAGATCTGTGTGATTGGTGCAAATCTGAAGGAAGAAGCGCTGAACAAGGCATTCGGAAAGAACTGATGCCCTGAAAGGTCAGGTGAATACAATGGGACCGATGATTGAAGATGATATTACACCGGTATTTCTGATCAATGGATTTCTGGAAGCCGGTAAGACAGAATTTCTGTCTTTTACAATGGAACAGGATTATTTCCAGACGGAAGGCAAGACGCTTCTGATTGTATGCGAAGAAGGAGAAAATGAATACGATCAGCAGCTTCTGGAGGATACCAGAACTTCTGTGGTGTATGTAGACAGTATAGAGGATATGTCTCCGGAGCGTCTGACGGAACTGGAGCTTCTGCACAATCCGGAGCGTGTGCTTGTAGAATGGAACGGTATGTGGAATCAGGATGATTTTAAGCTTCCCGCAGACTGGACGATTTATCAGCAGATCACGATCATGGATATGTCTACCTTTGACCTGTATTCCAAGAATATGAAGCCGCTGATGGCAGCCATGGTGCGCAACTCCGAGCTGATCATCTGCAACCGCTGTGATGGAATTGAGGATCTGGATCGTTATAAACGCCTGCTCAAATCCATGAATACCAGCTGTGAGATCGTATTTGAGGATGAAAACGGTGAGATCGATGAGATTTCTGAGGAAGATCTTCCATATGATCTGAGTGCGGATGTTGTGAAAATCAGTCCGGAGGCATATGGAATCTGGTACATCGACTGTATGGACAAGCCGGAGCGATATGTGGGGAAGGTTGTGGAATTCACCGGAATGGTGTTGAAATCTCCGAACTTCCCGAAGAATTACTTTGTTCCGGGACGCATGGCGATGACCTGCTGTGCAGATGATATGACATTCCTTGGCTTTATCTGCAAGGCGAAAGAAGCGCGGAATCTGGAGACCAGACAGTGGGTGAAGGTACGTGCGAAAATCGCGCAGGAATACTGGCAGGATTACGGCGGAGAAGGTCCGGTGCTTTATGCGGAAGAAGTAGTGCCGGCTGAGCCGATTGAAGAGATTGTGACGTTTGGATAGCTGTAAAGAGGGATAGAAACGGGGCTGTCGCTTTGATGCGACAGCCCCCCCTGTTTGTTATAGCATATTAGGGTCGGAATTCTGTGAAATCGATGGAAAAATCAACCAATAATCGTTCCTGCCTTGCCCTCAATGCTGTCTTCTGCTTTCTCAAGGGTCGTGATGATCGCGCAGCGGTCTTTGCCTGCCTTGATGAAGGAGAGAGAAGCTTCGATTTTCGGAAGCATGGATGCGGAATCGAACTGCCCTTCGGCAATGTAGGTTTCTGCTTCGGAGACGGTCATGTGTGAAAGTGGAGCTGCCTCGGCGGTTCCGAAGTTTAACGATACCTGTTCCACGTTGGTGACAATCAGGAGAATATCGGCGTCCACTTCCTGAGCGAGCAGTCCGCTTGCCAGGTCTTTTTCGATGACTGCGCTTGCACCCTTTAAGTTGGAACCCTGCTCCAGCACCGGGATACCGCCGCCGCCGCAGGAAACCACGATCTGATCCGCATCGAGAAGTGCACGGATCGCGTCAACCTCCACAATGCCGACCGGCTTTGGGGCGGATACGATACGCTGCCAGCCTTTGCCCGGAATCTCGGTTACATAGTTGCCTTTTGCTTCTTCGATATCAGCTTCTGCACGGCTCATGATACGTCCGACCTTCTTGATCGGGTTATAAAAAGACTCATCGTACGGATCAACCATAACCTGGGTCAGCACGGTGGAAACCGGTTTGTAGATGCCGCGTCTGAGCAGTTCCGAGCGGATGCCGTTCTGCAGATCGTATCCGATATATCCCTGGCTCATGGCAGAGCAGACTGACATCGGACATGGAGTGTAGCCTTCGTGGTTCTGAGAAAATTCATTCATTGCGGTATGAATCATGCCTACCTGAGGCGCGTTGCTGTGCACGATTGCAACCTGCCAGCCCTGCTGGATGAAGTCGGCAATCACCTTGGAAGTGCGGACTACGGCAGCTTTCTGTTCCGGAAGATTGGTTCCAAGGGCATTGTGTCCAAGTGCTATAACGATACGTTTTTTTGCCATATAGATACCTCTTTCTGTCATGATTGGAGTAAATATAACTATTATTATAGTGTTTCTACTGGAAAAATGCAATCGGTTTGTGCTATACTGTGAGCGGACAGGCGGCTAATGACAGGAGGGAGGGAATACAGATGTCAGATCGGGGAAAGAAGGTTCTGCACATGATCTGGCTGCTGGTGTCTCCGCTGCTGGTTTATGCGGCTGTATGTGAACTGACGATGTTTGCTGGTGAGATGGTATGGGGCGGGACATCTGATTCCGATGTGCTGCTGCTTAGTACCCTTGCGGCGCTGATGGCTTCCGCAGTTCTTGGAATCTGGTATTTGCGGGACGGGAAACGGGAGCGGAGCGCGGCGGATGGTTTTTCATTCCGCTCGGCCGGTATCGTGGTGATCGGGGCGGTCGGAGCGTGTCTGTTTGCCAACCATCTGCTGATTCTGGCGGGTGTTCCGTCTGCCGGGTTTGAAGCGGTGCAGGCACAGCTTTATCGACCGCCTCTGGCGGTGCAGATAGCAGGAACCGGACTTCTGATTCCGCTTGCGGAGGAATTGGTATTCCGCGGTCTGGGCTATGGACGGCTGCGCAGAGAATGGTCCTTTGCACAGGCAGCATGGATTTCTTCCGTCTTCTTCGGATTGTATCATGGCAATCTGATTCAGGGAATGTATGCGCTGATGCTGGGATTTCTGATAGCAATGGCATATGAGGCATATGGCGGTTTGTGGGCGGCGTGGCTGTTCCATGCCGTGGCGAATCTGACTTCGGTTCTCCTGACAGCATCATCGGCTGCGGCATGGCTGCAGATACATAGGGGACGAATGGGGATTGTGATGGCGGCAGGAGGGCTTCTGGCTGCCGGTTCAGTTTATAAGATGAGAGAGGAAATCAGTTAATATGAAATTATTATCGATAGCAATACCGTGCTACAATTCGGCGGCATATATGAGAAACTGTATTGAGAGTCTGCTTCCCGGAGGGGACGAAGTGGAGATCCTGATTGTAGATGATGGTTCCACGAAGGACAATACTGCTGAAATTGCAGATGAGTATGAGGCACGCTATCCGGGCATCTGCCGTGCGATTCACCAGGAGAACGGCGGACATGGCGAAGCGGTGAATGCCGGGCTTCGTGCGGCAACCGGAATCTATTTCAAGGTGGTCGACAGCGATGACTGGGTCAATGGCGAGGCATATCAGGAGGTGCTTAAGACCCTGCGCCGCTTTGTGCTTGGAAATGAGACTCTGGATATGCTGGTGACGAATTTTGTGTATGAAAAACAGGGAGCAAAGCACAAGCGCGTCATGCAGTATCGGACGGCACTGCCGAAACGGGAGCTGATTGACTGGAGCAAGGTGAAGGTGTTCATGCTGGGACAGTATATTCTGATGCATTCGGTTATCTATCGGACCGAGATGCTTCGGGAATGTGGACTGGAGCTGCCGAAGCACACTTTTTATGTGGACAATATTTTTGTGTTCCAGCCGCTGCCGTATGTAAAGACCCTGTATTATCTGGATGTGAATTTTTACCGGTATTTCATCGGCCGCTCGGATCAGTCTGTGAATGAGCAGGTGATGATTGGCCGGATTGATCAGCAGATCCGTGTGACGAAACTTATGCTTGGATATTATAATGAAAGTAAGATTGCTAATCATAAGCTGCGCCATTATATGGTTCGCTATCTGGAGATCATGATGACGATTTCTTCTATTCTGGCGATCAAGTCCGGAAGCGAGGAGAATATGGAGAAGAAGAAAGAACTGTGGCAGTATGTTCGTAAGCAGAATCTGCCGCTGTATCTGCGCCTGCGCTGGGGCTTCCTGGGACAGGGCATGAACCTGCCGGGTAAGAGCGGAAGAACCGTGTCGATTGCCGGCTATAAGATCAGTCAGAAGTTCTTCGGATTTAACTGAAAAATCTACTGAAAAAATTTTAAAAAAAATTGTTGAAAAAGTGTTGACAATTAGAACAATAAATGGTATTCTTATGAAGCAGTCGCGAGTGAGATATCACTCAAGACGAAAGGATATGGGGTCTTAGCTCAGCTGGGAGAGCATCTGCCTTACAAGCAGAGGGTCATAGGTTCGAGCCCTATAGGCCCCATACCATACCAGATATAATATGGC
>JALFHZ010000224.1 GCA_022776445.1 Lachnospiraceae bacterium | reverse complement strand
GGTAACCCTCAATTTTAAAGATTTATTCAATTCTAATTTTTCTTCATGAAACAACCCTGTGTCAGGTGGAGAATTACTTTTGCCGGGGTTCTTCCTGATTCTGGTAATCCGGGGAAGTAGGTTTTAAAGTCAGAATATCTTCTTTTCGATATTGTTTCATATAGGTCAGCACATGATAACTGAACATCATTCGTTCTCGCAGCAATGGATTTTCCAGAGATTCCCCAATCACTTCTTCGATTTTATGGATTTTGTTGATCATCGTATTGCGATGAATAAAAAGGGCTTTGGCTGTTTCCGAGGTGTTGCGCTCGTGAGACAGATAGGCATAGGCTACGTCAGTGAGATTGGTTCCCTTTTTTTTATCGTAGAGTATCAGAGCAATGATTTCATTATTGCACAGGTGAACGAGATTACGGCTGCCGAGGGTCTGTCGGGCAGATTCGGCTGCCATCTCAATGACCTGATAGATGCTGTAATCTTCGTAGTAAATGATACGCTGATCAGGATTCATCTTCTGGCCGAGGCGGAGGGCACTTTTTGTCTGATGGTATACAGGCGGCAGGGAAGTCAGAAATTCGGAACTATTTCCAATGCAGGCATAACCGTTGTAGTGCTCCAGAATTTCCAGTAAGTTTTCCTGTCGGAAGGAGAGATGGCTTCCACGTTTCATTTTTCGGATAATCAGCAGGATTTCACCTTTATAGATAGTGATATTACTGAAAGGAAAAATGTATTCCAGCTGGCTGATAATATAATTCCAGGGAATGGTGCTGCGGTCCTTCTTGGAGTCAAATGAGACCAGCATGACATGGTAATATCGCCGTACGGCCAGTTGGATTTGTTTGAGCCGCTGTTCTAATTCCTGTGGATCTGTCAGACGGCATTCAATCAGATCAGCAGCCAGGCTGCCGAAAGCGGCGTTGCTTGCATAATCGGCACCCTGATTGCTGAACATGTATTCTGATACATAAGAGGCCAGAACAGCACTCAAATCGGAGTAACAGGGATTGGGATTCGGTCCGTTCAGAATCACGCAGAGACGCGCAACCAGGTTATCCTGATAGCGAATCAGCTGTACGATGGTGTAGTTATTTGATTCGCTGGAGCGATATTCTACATATTCGGAGTCCTTGCCGGATTTTAAGGGAGTTTGTCGGCGAATCTGTTGAATGGTATCAAAAGACTGATAGCCGTTATTTCTCAATTCATCGGCAGTAGCATCCTGAATTTCCGGGTGGTATACGGAAGCGATATTTTTGTAACCGGCATTGACCAGAAGGATTGTTGCGTCCAGGATGGTGGCCGCACGTTCCAGCATTGTCTGAAGACCGGCGTTGGTATACACCACATCGTGAAGCCGGCTGTCCCAGATAAGATACTGGCGAATGTGTTCCTGAACCCGGTTGTAAAGCGGAAACAGATCCAGGCTGGTTTCGATTATGGCCAGATGATTCGAGAGGTCATGACTGGCAGATGCCAGATTGGACTGAATCAGGTCAGACAGGGAGTCATCGTCCCGGCTGAGAATCAGAAAGATTCCATCATCGGGAACAGAACGGTTGGCGATGATTCCGGAAGCGGTTGAGGAGGTACCGATGTAGATATAGCCGGGGCAAAGGATATCGGTGGTATTTTCCAGCAATCTGATTCCGCCATCGCAGGCAGGGATAACAGGAATCTGATGGCAATACAGGATTATATCGTTTAACCAGTATGACATCATGGCAGGCGTAAGTGTTCGCATAAAGATTCCTCCTATGGTTTGTGTTAAGGTGATTGTGGCAGCATAATTACAATCATACCTGTGCGAATCGCACAGGAAATAATGAAAACAAGTGTTCAGAATGTGTAGATGACAACTAAATAAATTAATTATATAGAGATTCCAGGGTAAAAGCAAGAATATTAACGGATAAAATACGAGAACTCAGAAGAAGAATCGTGAATTTGCCTGAAAATCGATTGTGTGCAGAGTGCCTATTTTTTAGCGCGTTTTTTTGGGCATGCTATCTCTTTTTTTGCCCATATTCGTATGTTACTGTTAGTACAGACGTATGATACAAAATTATCAGGCGCCGGTAATGGTATCTGCGGAGCAAAATAAAGAATCGTTTTACGAAGGGGGATATTTTATGCTTACAGCGATAGGTTTTCTGATGCTGCTTGTTATCGTACTGCTTCTGCTGTCTGGTAAGGTTTCACTGCCGCCGATTTTTGTGGTGATTCCGGTGCTTGCGTGTCTGATTTGCGGGTTCGCTCTTGGAGATATCAACAAGTTTATTGGGACAGGTCTTTCCAGTGTACTGAATACAGTAGCACTGTTCACATTTGCAGTTCTGTATTTCAGTATTCTGAATGACGTAGGTATGTTTGATGTGATCGTCAGCAAACTGATGCGTTTTCTGGGCAATAAAGTGGAACTGGTTATGTGGATTACCTGCCTGGTTGCTACAATTTCTCATTTGGATGGTTCTGGTGCAACAACCATGCTTGTAACCATTCCGATGATGCTGCCAATCTATAAAAAAATGAAAATCCGTCCGCAGGCACTGCTCCTGTTGGCAGCGATCTGCTCTGGTTCCATGAATATGACACCATGGTGTTCTTCGGTATTGCGTTTGACTTCAGCAACTGCAACAGATGCAATGGAATTATGGCGTTATGTATTGCCGCTGCAGGTGGTATGTCTGGTTTTAAGTTATCTGGTAGTGATTCCGTTGGCCAAAATTGAACGTAAAAATGGTGCGGGAATGACGAATGAGGAATTCAACGCACTGAAGGCAACGTTGGATCAGCCTGTTGAGACAAAAGTATCTATGACAATCATTATTTTTGATATTGTCCTTACCCTTATACTGCTGATTGCGATGTTGACGGGTGTTGTGAAGTCAAATCTGGGCTTCATGATGGGGCTTGCAATTGCATTGGTTGTAAATTTCCCGAATCCAAAAGAACAAACCAAAAAGGTGAAGGAATTTGGCGGAACGGCATTAAACATGATTATGATCATTTTTTCCATTGGTGTGCTCGTTGGCGTGTTGAAGGACAGCGGTATGATGGATGGTATGGTTCAAACAATCCTTGCTGTGATTCCGGAAAGTCTGGGTAGCCATCTGACCTGGATTGTCAGTGCACTTAGTGTACCGCTTTCCATGTTCCTGGGTTCCGATACTGTATACATGGCAGTCGCTCCGATTATGGCAAACGTGGTCACTGCATTTGGTTCCAGCGTGATGCAGCTGAATGCCGCATTCCTGATTGGAGCATGCTTGTCAGCAAACCTGTGTCTGGTAGGACCGACTCCCTATCTGGCTTTGGGACTTGCAGATGTAGATATGCCGTCTAACTTAAAATATTGCTTCCCTTGGGTATTCGGCATCAGCTTGATCGTATCTGTACTTGCTGGTATTATGGGAGTTATTCCATTCTAAAGACGTGGAAAAATATAATGAAGAATTAAATTTTTGGAAAGGAAGTGATAGCCGCATGAGTATCCGTGAATGTGCATTACAAAGCAAAGCATTTACAGCACTGATGGAGGTATACAAACACCGTGAAAAGGTGGCAAGAGCGTGGCGTGCGGATGGTAAAAAGGTAATTGGTGAGATGGGATGTGACGTGCCGGATGAATTTCTCATTGCGGCAGGAATGCTTCCGATCCATGTGTATGCGGATCCGGAGAAACCGCTGAAGGAGACGGATACCTATCTCGAGTATGCGTTTGATCCGATCGTTCGAGCACAGTTTGAGAAAATTGTAGATGGTACATATGAACGGTTGATTGATGCACTGGCTATTTCCAACAGTACGGATGTGGTGATCCGGATCTATCTGTATCTGAGGGAATTGCATCGCGTAGAGCCGGAAAAGCCGGTTCCGCCGGTCGAATTTATTGACTGGCTGTTTACCCGCAATCGCATGCATCAGGTGAGAAATGAGCTGACGCTGGATATTTTCCGCAAAGCAGTGGAGCAGTGGGCAGGGCATCCGATCACAGACGAGCAGATTATAGAAGCGGCCAAAATCTGTAATGCGGACCGTCAGGCTTTACGCGAGATGGGAGAGCTTCGACATGGAGAAGAGGTTCGCATAAACGGAAGCGAGGCGCTGGTGATCATCGGAAGTGCATTTTTTATGGAGCGTGAGGCACATACAGAGCTGGTGAAACAGGTCGTGGAAGATGCCAGACAATGGCCGGTGCTGACAGGACCTCGTGTGTTCTATACCGGAAGCAACCAGGAAGACACCACATTGTATGATATGATCGAAGAAAAAGGCATGGTGATCGTCGGGGAGGATCATGACTGGGGTGACCGGTATTATGACCGGGATTATAATCTGGATTATGCTCCGATCCGTGCAGTTGTAGATCGTTATATGCTCCGGGAATTCAGCAGCAAAAAAGCATTTGTCAGCCAGCGTGTGGATGCGCTGAATCGGCTGGTGGACAAGACCGGGGCGGACGCTGTTATTTTCTATACGAATCTGTATGAGGAAGCGGCAAGCTGGGATTACCCGAGCCAGAAGAAGAGCCTGGAAGAGCGGGGCATTAAGACAGCAGCATTTCACAAGATGGCATGGCCGCTGCAGCATAACGCAGATTTGGAGAAAAAGCTTGCTGCATTTGCCGGTGAACTGAAAGGAGGTGTCAGCAATGGCTGATATGAAACAGACACCCGGTTCCAAATCATCGGTAGTCAAGAAACTGAAAGCGACGGCGGAAGCCAGCGCATATCAGAAGGAATGGTTTGCCGGACTGAAAAAACGTGTGGAAGCAGGCGAGGACTTTGGATATCTGAATGCGGATGTTCCGATGGAAGTGCTCCGGGCGATGGATATTCCGTTTGTGGTCAATCAATGGTGGGCTGCGATCTGTGGAGCGAAACGGATGACAAAGAAGTATTTTGGCCTGCTGCGTGATGCAGGATACCGGGATGATCTTTGCAGCTATTGTGCGACTGCTTTTGCAGAGAGTCTGGATCCGGATGATCATAAGGTGGATGCAGATGGAAAACCGCTGGGGCCATGGGGAGGACTTCCGGATCCGACCCTGGCAATCACCCGACTGACCTGCGACTGTCAGAGTAAGATTTTCGAATTGTTTGCAAAGAATCATGGGGCTGATTTTTATGCAATGGAGAACACCGTTGCAAGGAAGGTGCCGCTTAAGTGGTTTGATATGGCAGCGGATGACTGGGAGAATCTGTATGATACGGACCGAATCGATGCAGCAGTGGAAGAATTAAAAGAACTCATTCGTTTTCTGGAGATGAAGACCGGAAAAATGTTTGATATCAACAAACTGGAGCATGTGATGAATCTGATCAATGAGCAGGAGAGCTGGTATAAAAAGACCCGTGATCTGATTGCTTCCTGCCATCCGGTTCCGGTGACTGTAGTTGATACAATCAACGCTGTTATGCAGGCGCAGTGGCAGCGCGGTACTCAATGGGCAACGGATCACGCAAAGGGTCTTTATGAGGAGATCAAAGAGCTTGCGGACAAAGGAGAAGCCGCTGTACCGAATGAGAAATACCGTCTGATGTGGATTGGCCGCGGCATCTGGCATGACTTTGGCTTCTACCAAAGATTCGAACAGAAATACGGAGCTGTTTTTATGTGGAGTATGTATCTTGCAATGGGAGCGGATGCCTATATCCGCAACCATGTGGAGAAGGATCCTCTTCGCGCGCTGGCTGCACGTTATATCGGCATGGAAGATTTCCTGCATATGCCGCCGTGGAACAGCCAGTGGTATCTGCAGCAGGCTGTGCAGAATGATATCGACGGCGTGGTATACATGGTGCCGGAGAACTGTATGCAGGCTGTAGAGGGAAGCTATTTCATCAAGAAGACGCTGGAAGACGCCGGAATTCCGGTGCTGATCTTCAAGGCGGACCCGGTAGATCCGCGAAAATGGAATGCAGATACGATGACCGGTCTGGTGGAAGCATTCATCGAACAGCGCGTGATTCCGAAATCCGGATCATAATAAAATACAGAATATGGAGGAATTGGATTATGGCATGTAAAGGACCGCTTTCCGGTTATCGTGTATTGGATATGACACAATTTGAGTCAGGTACCGTATGTACAGAGACTCTGGCATGGCTGGGCGCTGAGGTGATCAAGGTTGAACGCCCGGTAAAAGGTGAACTGGGCCGCTATTCTCAGGAGAATCCGGGGGTTGACACTTACGGATTCCTGGTAATGAATATGAATAAGAAATCCATTACCTGTAATGCAAAGACTCCGGAAGGTTTGCAGCTTCTGAAGGATCTGACTGCTAAGAGTGATGTGATTGTTGAAAATATGGGACCTGGCTCCATGGATAAGCTTGGTCTGACTTATGAGGCCTGCAGGGAACTTAATCCGAAGATTGTATATGCCAGTCTGAAAGGCTTTGCACAGGATGGTCCGTATAAGGATTATCCGGCATTTGACCCGATCGCAACGCATACCGGTGTTCTGGTTTCAGCAACTGGACTTCCGGATCAGCCGATCAAGGCAGGCGTCTCGGTGGCAGACTCTGG
>JALFHZ010000219.1 GCA_022776445.1 Lachnospiraceae bacterium | reverse complement strand
CATCTTATTTCATCCCGTTGATCTGCTATTCCAATGTGTGCTCCAGCCAGCACTTTGCCAAGGAAATCCAGCTCTGGCACTGCGGCTCCACATACTTTGCCTGACCGCCGGAAGTCTCCTGCGTGCCCAGCGCAAGTCCATGGTTGCCGACCGGATATATGTGAAGCTCCAGGCTCACATGATGTTCGGCCAGCGCCTGTGCAAGCAAAAACGAATTCTGCACCGGCACCGACTGATCGGTCATCATATGCCAGAGAAATGTCTTTGGCGTATGTGCCCCGACCTGAAGCTCCAGCGAGACAAGCTGTCTCATGCTTTCCTCTTCTGCCCGCTCGCCGAGCAGCTGTCGAAACGATCCGGGATGACAGCAGGGACCGGCACTGATCACCGGATATCCCAGAATCATTGCATTGGGCCGGATCAGCTCCGGTGTCAGTCCGAGCGGTTCGTAGACAAATGCACGATTCCAGAACGCACCAAGACTGCAGGCCAGATGTCCGCCGGCAGAAAAGCCGGACACGACGATCTGATCCGGCTTCACATGCCACTCTGCGGCATACTGACGGATTCTGGAAACCAGAAGCGCCAGTTCCTGCAGTGCCGTCGGGAAACGAGCCGGTGCCACGCTGTAACGAAGCACAAATGCATGATATCCCATCGACAGGTACTGCATGGCGATCGGTTCGCCTTCCCGCTGCGCCAGATGCTCATAGCCGCCGCCCGGGCAGACAATGACCGCCGGTCTCACACGATCTGGCTTCAGATTGTCTGCATCCAGAAGATACGCTGTGTACTCCGCGTCCTGCCTGCTGTCCGGCAGCAGAAGTTTTTCTGTAAAACATCTCATAGGTTTCTCAGACCTTTCTGATAATTACTCTTCCAGAACTGTGGTAACGCCTTTCACCAGTTCCTTCGCAGCATCCTCCGGGGTAAGTTCTCCGGCACTCAGACGACCAAAGATCTTATAGTACAGACCATCCGGGTTTGCTTTCAGATCTCCGTCATCAAACTTCGGATCCTGTGAAAATTTGCTGTACTCCATAACCATGCTGTTTGCTTCCTTCGTCAGTGCATCTCCGATATCATGCTCATTCAGATAAGCAACTGCAGCCTTCGAGCACGGAACACCTCTCTGTGTGGAGTTCAGCTCAACCCCTTCCGGATCATTCAGGATGTAGTTCACCAGCATTGCAGCTTCCTTCGGATGCTCGGTGTTGGCCTTGATGCACAGATCCATGGAAATCTTGGTAAATCCGCCCTGATTCTCACCAAAATCCATGAACTCACCAATCGCAAACTCCTGATTCGGTTTGTTCACACTCTCCTCCATGGCCTGTTTCATCTTGGATACAGCCGAATCCCACTCCATCAGACCGGCATAGCGTCCGTCAATCCAGTTCGGATTCTTATCCAGAGAATCTGCCATATCGCCGCTGATCTTTGCAATGGACGGAAGTACATGCTCTGCTTCCAGCTTGCTGATGAACGCCATTCCTTCCGCAATCTCTTCTTCCGTATAATTCATCTTGCCGTCCGTTACCCAGTCCTTGCCGTACTTCTCTTCCAGATAATATACCAGGAAAATCATGCGGTCATATTCAGCCAGAGCCATCGGATAGTACTCTTCGTTGTATGCCTTGAATGCCGCACCTGCTGCCAGCAGAGATTCCTCATCGGTTGGAATCGGAACTCCCACTTCATCAAATGTGCTTTTATTCCAGTAGAACAGACGTCCGGTCAGGGAGATCGGAATCGCCATCAGCTTGCCGTCCACTTCATTCAGTTTCAGCTTCTCTTCCGGGAACTGAGTTAAATCAATCACATCCTTCAGCTGGTACAGATCATAATACGCGGTACCGCCCTTGCTGTAATCCGTCACCCAGTTGCTGCCGATCTGCATCACATCAGCACACTCACCGCTCAGAATATTCAGAGACTGCTTCTCCTCCCAGCCGGTCCATGCGCCATACTCGGTCTCCACCGTAATGTATGGGTACTTTTTCATAAATGCTTCCACCAGTTTCTCTGTAGCCTCATGTCTGGCATCACCGCCCCACCAGGAAAAACGGATGGTCACCGGCTCCTGTGACTCAGCAGCTGCTTCTGTCGCAGCCTCCGAAGCCGCCTCGGTCTTCTGCTCTGCAGCTGTCATCTCAGCCGCTTTGGTCGTCTCCGCAGTTCCCGATCCGCCGCATGCGGTCAAGGATGCGCCCATAGCTGCGGTCAGCAGCAGTGCTGTTGCTTTTTTCCACTCGTTTCTCATAGAATACTCCTCCTTTTCGTTCATCCACAGGATGAACCCCTCACTTTTTATACTTCTATCTTATCACAGGTTTCTCGAAAAGAAAGATAAAATATGCACATAGAAATAATATTTTTTTATTTAAATTCACCTTTGATTTTCGGTTTTTTCTGCGTAAAAATGGTGTTTTCTATATTTTTATTTGTTTTTCTTATGATAATTACAGTCTTTCTTTTCATTTTTTGTTTACTTTTTACATTTTTATTTGAATTTAAGTGAAAAGGTTTTCACTTTACACATGACAAACCGGAAGTTCCATGGTATGATGATACCGGAAAATAATCCTGCGGAACAGTCCGCAGCTTGATATAAGGAGTCAGTTTATGGCAGTGACAATCAGAGATATCGCAGAAAAAGCAGGTGTATCCAATGCGATGGTTTCACGCGCACTGAATCACAGCGGGCCGGTTGCGCCCGAGAAAAAGCAGAGAATTCTGGAGATCGCCGGTGCCCTCGGATACACGCCCAATCCGGCTGCTGTATCCCTTCGCAGGCTGAAGACCCATGTCGTCGGCGTCTTTTTCTCTGCCATCAATCGGGGGACCTCTCCCTACGTCCTGCACAAAGTCATGATCGGTGTTTTTGATGTTCTTGGAGGGCGCTATAACGTGGTGCTCCAGGCGATCGACCAGTATATCCCCGGATCCTTAAGCTCCGGTTTCTATGACGGCATTCTGGTCATGTCCCAGTGGGACGGGGATCTGGAGTTTCTGGAAGAAGCCCATGCCAGAAAAATTCCCATGGTCGCTTTGAGCCGCCAGCTTCCCATTGACATTCCCTACGTCATCACCGACGAACAAGGCGGTATGGCCATGGCTATGGATCATCTTCTTTCCCAGGGGCACCGCCGCATCGGCATCATCGAAGGCCCTCAGAACCTTCAGGCTACCATATACAGACATGCCGGATGGCGCGCCGCTGCCCGGCAGCACGGGATCAATCCCGGTTCTTTTCCGATCGAAACCGGGAATTTCCGTTATCGTACCGGCAAGGCAGCCGCACTGAAGCTGCTGACGGAGCACCCGGATCTGACAGCCCTGCTTTGCTTCAACGACGAAATGGCTCTTGGTGCCATTGACGCCGCAGCTTATCTCGGCCGAAAAACCCCGGAGGATATCTCCGTAACCGGATACGACAACTGGGACTTCACCGGTCATTCCGACGCCCAGCTTACTACCGTAGAACGCAACACCATCCAGATTGCCTCCGAAGGTGCCCGCATGCTGCTGCAGTACATGGAGGAAGGAACACGGCCCAATCCCGTTTTTCTGGAAAACCGGCTGGTTGTCCGTGGCAGCGTCAGAAATCTGCTTTCCGGCAGAACCTGACAACACCTCACCCGGCAGCCGTTTACAGACAGATCGACGCTCCATCCTCGCAGATCTGCGTCATCTGTCCGTCCGCAATCCGGTAGCCCCGTCCGTACAGACGGCTTTCTCCCTGTGCAATCCGGATATAGCTTCCATCCGTCAGGGCGAAAAACTGTCGGCCATAACTGTCGGAAAAGGTAATGTCCTCAATGAGCCTTCTTCCATCCAGGATAAAATCCCGCACCATCTGAAAATGCGGAAGCACCATAAGCTCTGTCAGACCAAGTCCCTGCAGATATCGCCTGTACTCCGGATCCAACGATTCTCCGGGAAGCTCCGGCTGTGCATACACCACATCCGCACTGTTCATGGTACCGGCACTGATGCCGATGACCATACCTGCAAAGCCGCGCATCTGCTCCCGCAGGTGAATCTCATGAAAATACGCATTCTGCGTGGGGACATGGCCGCCGCCCAGCAGGATCACATCGTATCCCGTAAGCATACCCGGCTCTGTTCCGCTGATGGCGCATCGGTGATCCCAGAGATCAAAACCGGTCACGGGAACCTGACTGTGCGCAAATGCATCCGTGAAAAAGTCCCTCATCTCATCATTGCTTTCATATCCGTCCGGATCGGCACTGATGATCAGTCCCCGCATCTGATGTTTCCAGTATTGCTTCAGATTGTCCACAAACCCGTTTTTCCCGTCCAGGAAACGTCCGTCATTCGGCTCCCCGAGCGGACCGCTCGGACTGCTTGTCAGAAATACGATCATGAATATTCCTCCTCATCTGATAGATCGCGTAGACCAGGCTCATGCCAATCGCAATTCCAAGCGCATACTGGATCGTCAGATACCAGTACGCTCCAGCCTGTTCCCACTCTTTTCGTACCGCATAGCTCATGGTATAGTAAAGGCAGCTCCCCGGAATCAAAGGCACCACCGCCGGAATAAACAGCACCGTCGCGGGAACCCGCAGCCGGATTGCAAGCTGCTCTGAATAAACTGCCGCAAAAGCCGATGCCGCAAACGTCGGCATGAAGATCCCATCCCAGATCAGACCGGTACCGATCAGATAGACGCCCCAGCCCAGCATGCCCCCGAAACACGCCGGAAGAAACAGCTCCCTGCGAAGCCGAAACAGCATGCTGAATCCTGCCGATCCAGAAATGCCATGATCAGCTGAACCACATAGTCCATTTTCTCAACCTCCAATCAGACAGATACTTACCATAAATCCGCAGGCCAGCGCCCCGGCCCACAGAAACGTCTCAATCAGTCTCATGATTCCGGAAATCGTATCTCCCACCAGAATATCCCGCACAGCATTGGTCATCGCAATCCCGGGAATCAGCAGCATAATGTCTCCGATCATCACCTTGTCCATCCGGATGGCCGGAATCCACGCCGCCAGAAGACTGATCAGAACTCCCGCAATCAGGGAACAGAGAAACTGATATACCACCTGATTCGGCGCAATCGGCCCCAGAAATTTCTGAGACAGGCAGATTGTCACCGCGCCAACCGCCGCAATCACCGCATCCAGCGGACTCCCACCGAAAAACATGGCAAAGCTGGCCGCTGCCAAAATACTCCCCAGATAGAAAATCATGTCCGATGTCGCACGGCTGCGGATCCGTTCCACTTCCTCCGCCAGGCATTCCACCGGCAGTACCTGACTGCAGCACCGGCGGCTCAGCGCGTTCAGGGCCTCCATTCTGGTAAAATCCGTTCCGCCCGGACTCATAATCCGACGTGTCTGCGTAATCTCTCTTCCGTCCGGAAAAATCATGGTAACAATAACACTGGACGTAATGACAAAGACATTCATCCGTTCTGCCCCATAAGCTTGTCCCATGCGGGTCAGCGTATCTTCCACACGACTGACCTCCGCCCCCGACGTCAGAAGCATTTCACCGATCTCCATCAGCTGATACAGAACCGCTTCCGACTGTCCGTCGTCTTTCTTCTGCATTTTTTCTTTCCCCCGTCTGTCATCTCTGCGCCTGCTTTTTGTATTCCCGCGGCGTACACCCCATCCGTTCCTTAAACACCTTCGTATAGTAGGCCGGACTGCTAAAGCCGGACTGCTGTGCCGCCTCAGTCACATTTTGTTCCAGAAGAACCGCCTTGCTTCGTTCCACCCGGTAATCCAGAAGGTACTCAAACAGTGACTGCTTCATATATTTTTTAAACAGGCGGCAACATTCCGCCTCGCAGATATTCACCTGTCCGGCTACCTCCTGCAGCGTAATCTTCTCCCAGTAATGTGCATGCAGATAATTGAAAATCTGCTTCAGACGCTGCATATTCCGATCCTCTGCCGTATGCTCCTCTGTCTGCAGTCCGGTATTCCAGCAGTTCTGCCATACCGCAAACCAGTTCTCCATCAAAAGGAGATAGATCCGGAACTCGAAGCCTTCCGGCTTTTCCTGATAAAGGCGCTCCATGCGGCTTAACCTTTCCAGTACCTGCTCCTGCCACAGACCGTCTGCCGCATCCAGCATCACACAGGAACAGGATGCGTGCTCCACAACCGGGCGCACATATCTGCGGTCCAGAAAGCTGTTCTCAAAGCCTTCCAGAAGCCGCGGATGCACCGTGACAGACACATAATGGCAATCCTTATCCTGCTCCGCCCTGCCCATATGCAGCACGTTGGAGTTACAGAGGATGCCCTGTCCCGGTTTCAGCCGGTACACACACTCATTCACCTGATAACAGATCTCCCCCTCCACCACATACGTCCATTCCAGCTCGGTATGCCAGTGCCACAGAAAGGTTCTGCGCTCATACCTGGAAAGCCACTCATGGCTGACCAGCACCGGGAACGCATACGTCCCATGGTTCTTGATTTCCTTTCCGTTCTGATCAATCTGCAGCTGCATTTCTCCACCGCCCCGAATTATTATCTCAAAATAGTCATCTTTTTTTCTCAAAATACTCGTAGATATTCTGTTCATTTCTCATTATAATAGGATTAAATACAATGTCAAGCACACAAAAGGGGGATTTTCCATGACTGCCAGTCAACTGAAAACTACGCTCAGCCAGCCTTCATCCATTCAGCTTCTTGAAGAAATGTACGGCACCGGAAGGGCTGCTGCCAACGCAGAGCGTTATCTGGAAATTGCAGAAGGATTTGAAGACACCTTCGGTCACACAGAATTTGAACTGTTCTCCTCACCGGGAAGAACGGAAATCGGAGGAAACCATACCGACCATAATCACGGTAAGGTACTCGCAGGCAGTGTCCACATGGACTGCATCGCTGCCGCTGCCGTCAACGGAACCAGTCGGATCCGCATTGTCAGCAAAACCTACCGCCAGGATTACACGATTAATCTGGAAGATCTGGAACCTGCAGAGCCTTACTCCGGAACCCTCGCCCTGCTCAGAGGAATCTTAAAGGGTATGGCAAACCGCGGCTACCGACTGGGCGGATTTGACGTCTACACCACCAGCAACGTTCCGGGCGGCGCAGGTGTCAGCTCTTCCGCTTCTTTTGAAATGCTGATCTGCACCATTGTCGATTATTTCTTCAACGGCTACACCCGCGATCTGATCGCTTACGCAAAAGCCGGCCAGTACTCTGAGAACGTATACTGGAAAAAGAGTTCCGGTCTGCTGGACCAGCTTGCATGTGCGGCGGGCGGAATCATCACCATTGATTTCTCCAACATTGAGAATCCGGCACTGAAGAGCGTAGACTGTAACTTCAGCGATCTGGGACTGGATCTGGTTATTGTCAACACCGGCAAAAGCCATGCAGATTTAAGTGAAGAGTATTCCTCCATCCCCAATGAGATGAAGAGCATTGCCCGCTATTTCGGCAAAGAGGTTCTGGCTGAGGTTGAGGAAAAGGAAGTCATTGACCATGCTCCTCAGCTGCGTTCCGCATGCGGCGACAGAAGCCTGCTGCGTGCCATGCATTTCTTTGCAGAAAACCACCGGGTAGACCGTGAGGTAAAGGCACTGGAAGCCAGGGACAAGGCGGCCTTCCTGACTGAGATCACCGCATCCGGCAACTCTTCCTGGAAATGGCTGCAGAACTGTTATGTGAATACCACTCCCATGGAACAGTCCATCACCTGCGCTCTGGCTCTTGCAGAATCCTATCTGGCTGATATTCCAGGCAGCGCATGCCGTGTTCATGGCGGCGGATTCGCCGGCGTGATTGCCGCTTTTGTACCGAAGTCCGAAACCGCCGGATTCTGCAGCTATATGAACCGCGTTCTGGATAACGATGCCGCTTTCGTCATGCATATCCGTCAGCAGGGCTCCATTCACGTAGTATTTTAAATCCTGAATATAAAAGAACATTCCCACAGGAAAGTCAGGCATCGAAAATCCCTGCTTCCTGTGGGAATGTTCTTTTTATATGTTAAAATTGTGTCACTGTCAGAAATCTACTTCCTCATCATAATAGCAGCACTTCAGCAGTTTTGCCATCTGCTCCGGATTGATGCTTCTCGGATTGGATCCGGTACATGCATCTCCGACTGCGAGCTCTGCCACCTTCGGCAGCTTCTCCATAAACTCTGCTTCATCGATGATACCGCCCTCATAATCCCTGATGCAGGTCGGGATATCCAGCGCAGCATTCATAGCCTTGATATGTGCAATCAGAGCATCTACCAGCTCGTCTGTGGTATTGCCTGCCAGACCCAGGAATTTTGCAATCTTTGCATAACGCTCAGCCGCTGCAGGCTCTTTTGCATTAAATTTAATGACCTTCGGCAGAAACATCGCATTTGCGCAGCCATGTACGATGTGGCCGCCGCTGTATGCAGCACCGGTCTTGTGTGCCATGGAATGAACAATACCAAGCAGTGCATTGGAGAATGCCATACCAGCCAGGCACTGTGCATTGTGCATGCGGTCTCTTGCTTCCATATCACCATTGTAAGAAGCAACCAGATCAGCGCTGATCATCTCGATAGCATGGAGAGCCAGCGGATCGGTATAATCACAGTGCAGCGTGGAAACATAAGCCTCAATCGCATGTGTCATGGCATCCATACCGGTATGAGCCGTCAGCTTCTTCGGCATGGTCTCTGCCAGTGCAGGATCTACAATTGCCACATCCGGGGTGATGTTGAAATCAGCCAGCGGATATTTCACGCCGGTCTTATAATCGGTAATAACGGAAAATGCGGTTACCTCTGTAGCAGTACCGGAAGTAGACGGGATGGCACAGAATTTTGCTTTCGTACGCAGTGTCGGGAAATTAAACGGAATGCACAGATCCTCAAAAGTCACATCCGGATACTCATAAAATGCCCACATGGCCTTGGCGGCATCGATAGGAGAACCACCGCCGATGGATACAATCCAATCCGGTTCGAATTCACGCATCACAGCAGCGCCCTTCATAACCGTATCTACAGATGGATCCGGCTCTACACCTTCAAATAATTTTACTTCCATTCCTGCTTCTTTCAGGTAATCCTCTACCTTCTGCAGGAATCCAAACCGTTTCATGGAACCGCCGCCCACAACGACAATTGCCTTTTTGCCCTTCAGAGTCTTCAGGGCTTCCAGAGCACCCTTGCCATGATACAAATCTCTCGGTAATGTAAATCTTGCCATAACGATCCTCTCCTTCTATATGAATCTATTTTTGTTATCTATTTGACGTTAAAAATATAACATACTTTTTCACGCAGGAGAAGATACAAAAAAGGAATACCAATATTCCGTTTTGGTATTCCTTCTGCATTCTTTCTGTTTTCCTCACGTGTTTTCCTGCAAAACTGCCCGTTCTGCTTCTTCCTGCACCAGCTTCAGGAAACGAAGCTCCGCTTCCGTCTGCCGATAACCCCGACGCCAGACAGCCACATCCAGCCATTCATTGCCCGGGCGGCTGCACACCCTCTGAACCAGCCCTGGCCGTTCCCGCCGTTCTTCTGCTTCCGGAGCTTCCCAGAGATAGGAACCGGGAATCCGGCGCAGAAGTTCGTAGGCACTGTCCCGGTCCTGCACATAAAGCTTCTGCGGCCTGTATCCGTCCGGCTCCCGAAAGCCGAACACCGGCAGTTTTTCATCCTCATACACGATCTCCGTTCCATTCATCAGATCGAGATATGTTATGTTCTCCTGCCGGACCATCGGATGCTTCTCTGAGATTCTTACACACATCTGCATCGTCATCATCCTGCGGCAGTCCAGATCCTTTTCCCGGAAAAGCTTCTGATAATACGCATCATAAACCTCCGGATAACGGACAATCCCAAGCCGGCTTTTCTTTTCGGAAACCCGACTCAGGACCGATCTCGTATCCGTTTCTTCCAGATGGCAGGCAAACTCCCTCTGCCCTGCCATTTCACAGGCAAAACGCACAAACGCCTCCTGGATATACCCGCCGCGCACGGAAACAAACAAAAGCGACTGCTTCTCCTGTTCGCTCTTCTCCCGCAGTTTTCTCAAATCCTCCATCTTCGCAAGCACATCCCTGGCGTATTTCAGGAATTCCTCACCAATCTCCGTCGGAATAATGCCGCGGCTTGTACGGCTGAAGATCTGAATCCCCATTTCCTTCTCCAACTCCCGGATGGCACGGCTCAGATGCGGCTGGTTCATGTAGAGATTTTCCGCTGCCCGCGTGATAGACCCGGTTTTTTCCACCTCCACGGCATATTCTAAAAGCTGTAAATTCATGCTTTCTCTCTTTCTGTATGATTTTCACCTGCTGTTTTCGTTATATCGTCAAAAATCCCTTTCCGATGATCTCACTGGAATTCGAAATCAGGATAAAGGCCGAAGGCTCCACCTTCTTTATGTAGGTTCTCAGCCGCATCGCCTGTCCGCGTTTCATCGTCGTCATGATCACGGTCTTGCTGTGATGCGAAAATGCGCCCTGCGCTTTATAAATGGTCGCGCTCCGGTTCAGGTCATGAATGATAAATTCACAGATCGGATCCGGATCATCGCAGATAATGTTGAAGCATTTGCAAAGATTCATATTCTCAATCACACCGTCAATGACGAAGGATTTCGCCATCAGACCCAGCAGGGAAAACAGTCCGGTGGTCGGTCCGAATACGAAAAATGCAAGCACAACGGAAGCGATGTCCACAACCAGCAGCGCGGTACCGATATTCATGCTGGTATGCTTCTGCAGAATCATGGCGATGATATCGGTTCCTCCGCTGGATGCGTTGATATTGAACAGCACCGCAGAGCCGACTCCCGGACAGAAGATTGCAAAAATCAGTTCCAGCAGAGGCTGATCCGTCAGAGGCTGATCCAGAGGACAGATACGCTCCAGTGCTGTCAGGCTGAATGACATCAGGACACTTGCATAAACGGTTTTGAGTCCCACGTCACGTCCCAGGAACAAAAAACCAAGTACCAGCAGCGCCATATTCACCCAGAATGTAAAGCTGCTGGCTGACCATCCGGTCAGGCGGCTCACAACCGGTGAAAGTCCGGTCACTCCTCCAAATGAAAAGTGGTTCGGAAATTTAAAAAAATAAACTCCGATTACCATAATCCAGATACTGATTGTGATGAAACCATATTCCACAAACTTTTTCATCTGTGGATTTTCAATCTGTGATGTAGACATGTTACATTTCCCCCATAGTATTTCGCTTTCTGCATGCATGAATATAACTCTTCTGCAATTAAAATGCCAACACTATTGTATTTGGAAATATCACAGCTTTTTTATTGTGTTTTCCGCGCTTTTCTTCTCTTTTTCCTTCCGTTCAGATTATTTTCTTAATTATCTTGCCACATCCGGTAAAAATATAGTACAATCCTATCAAAATTGCTGGATGGGAATGGATCATGAACTGGAATGGAAAACCTTATCATGCGCTGGATTTTGAAATGAAACAGCGTTTTGGAACCAAAGTATATAAAATCGCACTGGACGGCGGCATGACCTGCCCAAATCGGGATGGTACGCTGGACACCCGGGGGTGTATTTTCTGCAGTGCGGGCGGATCCGGGGATTTTGCGGCACATCTGCACCCGACTTCTGCGGATGATGGACATGCCCTGGCGGCTGCCGTTCAGGCACAGATTGAGGAGGCTTCCGCGAAAATTCTCCGAAAGCTCGGCACATCCCCCGGCGCCTATATCGCATACTTTCAGTCCTACACCAACACCTACGCCCCGGTTTCCTATCTTCGTAAGCTGTTTTCTGCCGCTCTGGAACACCCGGACGTGAAGGTGCTCTCCATCGCCACACGGCCGGACTGCCTGTCAGAAGAAATCCTGTCCCTGTGTGAAGAACTGAACCGGATCAAACCGGTCTGGCTGGAGCTTGGGCTGCAGACCATACACCCGCAGACAGCTGCCTTCATACGCCGCGGTTATGAACTGGACTGCTTTGAGAATGCGCTGAAACGGCTGCGTGCACATGGACTGGAGGTCATCGTCCATGTGATTCTCGGTCTGCCCGGGGAAAGCCGGGATCAGATGCTGGATACTGTCCGCTATCTGTCGCACCGGGATATTCAGGGAATCAAGCTGCAGCTTCTGCATGTGCTGGAAGGCACCGACCTGGCTGAAATCTACCGCAGAGAACCGTTCCCGGTCATGGAAATGGACGCATATCTGGACCTTATTCTTGACTGCATTGCCCTGCTGCCTCCTGAGATCGTCATCCACCGCATCACCGGAGACGGCCCGAAGAGCCTCCTGCTTGCTCCTCTCTGGAGTGCAAATAAGCGCCTGGTCTTGAATACTCTGACCAGACGCTTCCGTGAACGCGGTATTTATCAGGGCTGTGGGCTCACACTTCCATCGGCTCCGTAACCGACACCGAAAGAAATCTGCTCCATATAGCGGCAGAACTCCCGGAGCTGCCCGTCATCGCGAAGCATCTGCGTGTATCCGGCACTTGAAGTTCCCGGAAGGATGCGCAGTGCTGCTTCCTGACCTTCTGACAGTGTCACCTCCAGCAGCATCGTCCTGGGAATCGAGCTTCCAAACACAAAATTACCCATACTGTAGACAATCGGACTGCCCTTATAATATTCAATTCCCTGCAGGACATGCGGATGGGATCCGATCACCAGATCCGCACCTGCATCAATATACTGTTTTGCAAGCGTACGCTGATATTCTTCCGGATATTCTTTCCGTTCAATGCCCCAGTGCACATATACAATCACATAATCCTGTTCTTCTGACAGCCTGCGAATCTCCTCCAGAAGAACGGTCGGATCGTAGGTTGCAAGCATGCCGGGATGATTGTTTCCGGCTGCCCAGTCTGCCACCGGAATCACACGGGTCGCACCGATTACGGCAATGCGCATCCCGTTCTGTTCCATCAGAACCGGAAGCTTTGCCTCATTCAGATTATGGCCGGCTCCCGTATGAAGAATGCCTGCCTGATCCAGCGTCTCACAGGTATCCAGAAGCGCTTCTGAACCGAAATCCAGAGCATGATTATTCGCCAGGCTCACTCCGTCCACTCCCATCTCCTGAAGCACGGATACCTTCTCCGGAGAAAGGCGAAACGTATATTGTTTGTCCGGCGCCTGCGTCCCGCGGTCGCTGAACGGAAATTCCTCATTTACAAAAAAGAAATCCGCCTGATCCATATGGGTACGGTACCCTTCATCCAGTACTCCGGCGATCCCACCGCCCTTCTGGTATGCGTTCATCACATGATCCGACAGCAATACATCCCCGGCAAAAAGAAGCGTTACCGGCTCCGGCTCACCCGCCGGCTCCGGTTCGGTATCGGGCTCAATCTCAATCAGCACCGGCTCGGTCTCCGGTTCCGGCTCGGAGCAGACCGTCTGAACAGTCTCCGCCGCCGCACACTCCTGAATCTTCTGTTTCTGACACCCGCTCAGAAGTCCGGCCAATACCGCTCCGGACAGCAGCAGATACACACCATATCGTTTTCTCTTATTCATCGATTTACACAATTGCCATTACAATGCCGCCGTCCCCTGCATAGACCGTTGCCACGCCTGCGGTTTCCGTAATTACAATTTCTTCAAATACTGCTCGTTTTTCCAGTTCATGCTTCACCTGCTCCGCACGTTCCGGACAGTTGCACTGTGCAATCACAACCCGTTTTTTGGATGTGTCTCCGGCTTCCTTTACCGCAATATCGCACATACGGCCATACGCTTTGGAAAGTCCGCGCGCCTGATCCAGCTTGACGATCACACCATGGTCAGCTCCCATCACCGGCTTGATATTCAGCGCTGTTGCGAAGAATGCCTGAAGCCCGGTCAGCCGTCCGTTCTTGCGCAGCGGTTCCAGAGAATCAATCACAAAATAGGTTTTCTGCTCGTCTCTTGCTTTCAGAACAGCTTCTGAAACCTGTTCAAAATTCAGACCGGCATGATACAGATCCCGGATCCTCAGTCCCAGATTCAGTTCCCCGGCAGACGCGGATTCCGAATCAATCACAAGGATGTTCTTCGGTCCGTGCTCTTCCTCATACAGACTTTTGCCCAGCACCGCGCTGTTGTAAGTGCCGCTTAAATGACTGGACAGGGTGATCACGAAAATGTCGTCCTCCTCACATTCATAAGCCTTCTGAAAAGCTTCCGGAGACGGACAGGCTGTCTTCGGACAGTTCGGGCTCTCCCGGATCAGGCGGATAAACTCCTTCTGATCAAAGGTTTCATCATCAATCACCATTGTATCATCTATCTGCAAAGTAAGAGGGACGGTCGTAAATCCCGGATCCTTTTTCAGATCTTCTGTGAGATCCAGACAGCTGTCGCCAATAATTTTATAGCTCATATTGTTCCTCCTGAAATAGTTTCTCCCTGTAATGTAGTTTTCATTACTACTTATTATAACATATATTTCCCGGAATTCAATACCCGCATGTCTGGCTCTCCCGGCGTTTCTGCCGTCCGAATCAACCATCCGACATGAAAACAGGTGCGCAAGTAAGCTGGATGCCTGCTTTCGCACCTGTTTTCCCGCCATTCTGAATGGTTATCTGATTTTATTTCTCTGCCATCAGCATCATAATCTCGTTGGTACGCGCAATGAAATTCGTCATACGCTCCGGGCTGAGTGTTCCATGGCTCAGCAGTGCCAGATCATACAGCTGCTCGCAGATCTTGCCGGTATGTTCGCCTTCCCCGTGATTCAGCACATACTGAACCAGTTTGTTGTTTGCATTCAGGATCAGCGTCTCGCCCATACCGCCGAACATGGACGGATCCATGCCATACATGTTGTACATCTTCATCATATCCTGCATCCGGCGGCTCTCCTCAGCCACAGTCAGCATAGAAGAAATATTCTCATCCTTCAGTTTCTCAACCTTAATCGTCAGCTTGTCATTATTCAGCGCCTTCTTGAAAATCTCCGTCAGATTCTCCGAGATCTTCTTGAAGTCCTCATCGTCCTCGCTGACCTCTTCCTTAAAGGTACTGTTCAGATCCGCGTCAATACGCAGGAACTTCAGACCTTCGTTCTTCTGCTCCAGATGTCCGATAAACGGGCTGTCGATGCTGTGCGGAAGAATCACTGCATCCAAACCTTCCTTCCGGAACATATTAATGTACTGGCTCTGCTCCTTCTCATCAGTTACATAGAAGATGGTATTCTCATGCTTCTCCTTATTCTCCTCCAGGCAGTCCTTCAGCGTGAGATACTTGCCGTCCAGGTTCTTGAACAGAATGTAATCGTTCATCTTCTCGGCGAACTTCTCATCCTTCAGGCAGCCAAATTTGATAAACGGAGCAATATCATCCCAGTATTTCTCATAGTTTTCCCGATCAGTCTTGCACATACCGGTCAGCTTGTCAGCAACCTTCTTCGTAATATAATCAGAAATCTTCTTAACAAAGCCATCGTTCTGCAGAGCGCTTCTGGATACGTTCAGCGGCAGATCCGGACAGTCAATCGCACCCTTCAGAAGCATCAGGAACTCCGGAATAACTTCCTTGATATTATCTGCAATGAAGACCTGATTGTTGTACAGCTTGATCGTACCTTCGATAGAATCATACTCGGTATTGATCTTCGGGAAATACAGGATACCCTTCAGGTTAAACGGATAATCCATATTCAGATGGATCCAGAACAGAGGTTCCTTGTAATCCATAAATACCTTGCGATAGAAATCCTTATACTCCTCAGCCGTACACTCATTCGGATGCTTGTTCCAGAGCGGTGTCGTATCATTCAATGCCACCGGACGCTTCAGGATCTTATAGCGTTCTTTGGACGGCTCGATCTCCACCGTCTCCTTCTCGCCGTTTTCGTTCTCCTTCTCCTCCGTCTTAGCCGGTTCAACCACGGTCTCCACGATGGTATCCTTGTCCGTCAGCTCTTCCTTATCAATCGTCTCATACTGCGGCTCTGCCTTGGCATTGTTCAGATAGATCGGAATCGGCATAAAGGAACAGTACTTCTCCAGCACTTCCTTCGCGCGGTATTCATTGGAGAATTCATAGCTGTCCTCGTTCAGATACAGGGTGATCGTGGTTCCCTGCTCTGCCTTGTCTCCATCCTTCATCTCAAAAGTCAGACCGCCATCAGACTCCCAGTGCACCGGGGTGCTGCCTTCCCGATAGGAACGTGTGTCAATGGTCACCTTATCCGCTACCATAAATGCGGAATAGAATCCCAGTCCGAAATGTCCGATGATCTGGTCTTCATTCGCCTTGTCCTTATACTTCTCCAGGAAATCCTGCGCACCGGAAAAAGCAATCTGATTGATATACTCTTCCACTTCCTCTGCTGTCATACCAAGACCATTATCCGTCACGGTGATTGTCTTATCATCCGGGTTCACAGTCACCTGAATCTTGTACTCCAGATCTTCCGGCTTCGTATACTCACCCATCAGCTCCAGTTTCTTTAACTTGGTGATCGCGTCACAT
>JALFHZ010000209.1 GCA_022776445.1 Lachnospiraceae bacterium | reverse complement strand
CGGAAGCTTCATATCCGGCGTTCCGAGCTGCGCTATCACAGCTCCGTCTTCAAATTCTACCATGGAATGAATGATGCTTTTGGGCTGCACAACCACCTGCACCTGATCCATCTCCACGCCAAACAGCCACTTAGCCTCCATCACTTCCAGCCCTTTGTTGACCATCGTGGACGAATCAATCGTAATTTTGCGTCCCATCGACCAGTTCGGATGCTTCAGCGCATCCTCCAGCTGTACGCCAGCAAGCTGTTCTCTGCTCCATCCGCGGAAGGGTCCGCCGGATGCTGTCAAAAGGATTTTGTGAATGGATCTCTGATCTTCTCCGTTCAGGCACTGAAAAATCGCACTGTGTTCACTGTCCACCGGAAGAATCCGTACGCCGCATTCCTTTGCCAGCGGCATGATCAAGTGACCTGCCGTCACCAATGTCTCCTTATTGGCCAGCGCAATATCTTTGCCGGCACGCATGGCAGCAATCGTCGGACGGATTCCGATCATCCCGACAATCGCCGTCACCAGAACCGAAGCTTCCGGCTGCGTCGCCACCTGAAGCAGACCATCCATGCCGGAAACCACCGTTACGGGGAGGTCCCGGACAGAAGCTTTCAGCTCCATCGCCTTCCTCTCATCCCACACGCAGACCAGAGACGGATGAAACTTCCGAACCTGCTGTTCCAGAAGCACAATATTGCTGCCTGCGGCAAGTGCACTGACCTCCATATCATGATTATTTTCTATTACTTCCAGAGTTTGGGTTCCAATGGAACCGGTGGAACCCAGAATCGCAATTTTTTTCATATGTCCATACCCCATCACTATTTCAAAAATGTCAGCGCAAAAAAGATTGCCGGAGCCGTAAACAGTACACTGTCAAACCGGTCCAGAATACCTCCGTGTCCAGGGATCAGATTTCCATAATCCTTAATCCCATGATTCCGTTTGATCGCCGAAGCCGCCAGATCCCCGATCTGAGAAATAACCGCTGCGATGCCGCACGCCATTGCACAGCTGAGCTCCGGGTGTACAAATTCTGTCAGATGTTCTCCGAATACTGCAGCGAATCCGAATCCCAGGAGAAACGCACCGACCACGCCGCCTACCGCGCCTTCGATCGTCTTCTTCGGACTGAGCGCAGGGGTCAGCTTGTGCTTTCCAATCAGCATTCCCACACAGTAGGCGCAGGTATCACATCCCCAGGAGCTGAAGAAAATCAGCCAGACCAGATAGATTCCGTCTGCCATGGTCCGCACCTGATAGAGATAGGAAAGCATGACAGCTACATAGAATACGCCAAAAAACGCTGCCGTCACTTCCTCAGTGCGAAAACGCGGAAATGTAATGACATACAGGCTCATCAGAATCATCAGCGCCGCAATCGCCATCAGCGTTACATAATGCTGCCCGTCAAACCAGACCAGTCCGTAATAGGAAACCGCCGTCAGGTATCCGACCACTCCCAGCGGATTTCTCTCAATGTTCAGAACACGGTAGAGTTCAAACAATCCGATCAGCGAAATCAGGGCTGTCGTTGTATAAAGCAGAATCCCGCCTTTCCCCACTATTATGATAGCAAGAATGACCAGAATAATACCACTGATTAACCGCTTTGTGAACATCGTGTCCACCTCCTTTGCTGGTTATGCTTTCACACCGCCGTATCTGCGGTCTCGCTTATTGTATGCAAGGATTGCTTTCTCCAGTTCTTCCCGATTAAAATCCGGCCAGAGGCAGTCTGTCACGTAGATCTCGGTATATGCCAGCTGCCAGAGCAGATAATTGGAAAGACGGATTTCCCCACTGGTGCGGATCAGAAGATCCGGGTCCGGCATGCCTGCAGTATCCAGATAGGATTCCAGAACCTCCTGTGTAATATCGGCTGCATTCTGCCTGCCTTTCACGCAGTCTGCCGCAAGCCGGCAGACTGCCCGGGTAATCTCATCCCGACCGCCGTAATTCACCGCAATCACGAACGTAAGGCCGGTATTGTCCCTTGTCTCCCGCTCCAGCCGATGAATCCCGTCGATAATATCCTGAGCAAATCGGGTACGGTCTCCGATCATACGGACCCGTATATTATTCGCGGACGCAACCTTCAAAAGACGCACCATATAGAAACGGAACAGCTGCATCAGTGCACCGACCTCTTCTTCGGAACGCTTCCAGTTCTCTGTGGAAAAGCCGTATACCGTAAGATATTCAATGCCCATCCGTGCAGCAATCTCCACGGTCTTCTCCACGGTCACACAGCCTTCCTTGTGCCCCATGGAACGCGGAAGCCCGCGCTTCTTCGCCCAGCGTCCGTTTCCATCCAGAATCAGTGCCACGTGCTTTGGAATAGTCATGCCTTCCAGATTATGCTCCATATGATTCCTCCTATACATAACAGTAGGACAGGAATCACACCCTGTCCTCCTGCAGTCCTCTCTATGCGTATTAAACCGTCATGATCTCCCTGGTCTTTACATCAATTGCCGCATCAACCTTATCAATCATCTTGTCCGTGATCTTCTGGATCTTCTCTTCACCCAGCTTGCGGTCATCCTCGGAAATCTCATTGGCCTTTTCCATCTTCTTGAAAGCATCATTGGCATCGCGACGGATATTGCGGATCGCAACCTTAGCTGCCTCGCCTTTCTTCTTGACATCTTTTGCCAGATCCTTACGGCGCTCCTCTGTCAGCTCCGGGAATACCAGTCGGATCACATTGCCGTCGTTGGTCGGATTGATTCCGAGTTCGGAAGTAAGAATGGCTTTCTCAATCGCTTTTAAAAGACTCTTCTCCCACGGCTGAATCACGATCATGCGTGCCTCCGGAACACTGACATTGCCCACCTGCTGAAGCGGAGTCGGGGTTCCGTAGTAATCAACTTTAATCTTATCCAGCACATGCGGATTGGCACGGCCGGCACGAATCGTTGCGTAATCGCTCTGAAGCACATCCAGAGTCTTATTCATCTTCTCTTCATATACTTTTAATTTGTCCTGCATAACGCCCTCCTGAACATTTTGATTTCATTGATTTTTGTAACGATTAATCGACGGTTACAATCGTGCCGTTGATGTGTCCCTGCATGGCATTGGCGATGCTGTCCTTCTCATTCAGATCAAAAACGGCAAGCGGCATCTTGTGTTCCAGACACATCACGGAAGCAGTCAGATCCACAACCGCAAGCTTCTTGTCGATGACCTCCTGAATGCTGATGGTATCATACTTCTTCGCATCCGGGTTCTTCGCCGGATCGCTGTCATAGACACCGTCTATGGACTTCGCCAGCAGAATGCAGTCGGCATCCATCTCCACCGCACGCAGAGTGATACCGGTATCGGTGGAAAAATACGGATGACCGGTTCCACCCGCAAAAAATACAACCATACCTTTTTCAAAATATTTATTCGCACGGTCCTTGGAAAACAGCTTCGTCATGGAACCGCATTCAAACGGGGTCAGAATCTGAGTCATCATACCGGCATTGCGGAAAATCTCAGACACATAAATACAGTTCATCACCGTAGCCAGCATACCGATCTGATCAGCCTTGGTACGGTCAATCGCCTCACTGGTACGCCCTCTCCAGAAGTTGCCTCCTCCGATCACAATACCGACCTGCACGCCGGCATCTACAGAAAGCTTGACCTGTCTGGCCACTTCCTTCACCGTATCTTCATCAAAGCCGGTCTTCTTCGGACCGGCCAGAGCCTCACCGCTTAACTTCAAAAAAACTCGTTTCATCTTCATGGGTCTTTCTCCTCATTGTGTAGTTACTCTTTCGTTATCATACCACATCCGGTAGATTTTGAAAAGAGAAAAAAACATCTCCGGGATTTCCGTCTATACAGACACAGGAATGGTAACCGGGCAGCGGATGTTCCAGAAACGTATAGGAATGTTCCGGCTGTTTCTGCTCCATCCGCATCTGAACCGGAATACCTGGAATCACACAGAATACATTCATGGGCAGACGGATTCCCTCTCCGGTCACCTTCAGCACGCTCTCCTTCAGTGTCCAGAGACGAAAAAACAAATCATCTCTTTCTTGCTCACTTCCTGCGGTCTCCAGCACCTCCAGCTGTTTCCATTCATCCTCATGAAAAAAACGTCTGGCAACCCGCATATCGGCTTTTCCGAGCCGTTCGATATCGCAGCCCACCTCACGATCGGAACATACCGCCATAACCATGGCACCGGAATGGGACAAATTGAAATGAATCTCAGGAAAGTCCGGCAGATACGGCTTTCTGTTTCCGCGATATCCGATCCGTACTGCATCGGCATCGATACCGGCCTGCGCAAGCACGGCAGCAAAAAGAAGGCCGGCTCCCGCCGAGCAAAGCCGGTCGTCCAGGAAGCGGGTCTGAGCCAGTTTTTTTTGTCGTTCCGGGTGCAGGCGCGGTTTCAGTCTGTCCAGAACGCATTCTTTTTCTTCATCGGAATATCCGGTCAGGCTTACGTCCAGATAATAGATATGAGTCATGTAAAAAACTCCTGTTCCAGTTTTTTCTTTCAGTATAACGCGAAATGACCGGTTGGGGAACCGGTCATTTCTAAAAGGAGAAGGTATTTCGTTCTTTTTGGGGTGTTGCAAAAACTATATAATGTATTGGGGGGGTTACATCTATTATAATAGCATGAATCCCACGAGAAGTGTGCACAAACTTCACAAATTCTGTTTATTTTTTTTGTGCATATTATCTATCTCTCTTTGCCTGACCGGACTGCAAAAGCAGAATTGCCGACGGCTTCACCCGCAGCCATGCGGGAATGATTTCTTTTGCCTCATGCACATGCATGTTTTTTTCCTTTTTCCACCAGATCCCGTTCTGCAGCATCACATACCACTCAAACGGCATCTCGGAAATCTGCGGTGCCTGAACCGGAACCAGATTGCTGTCCTCGCATGACCGGATTTTGGCCGCCTCCGATTCACTGAGCGGCTCAAAATCATGCGCACGGATCCCGATGTTTGTGATGGAATCATTAACCTTTGACATAGTTGTCAGCTCCAGTCCCTCCCAGTCAAGCGCTTTGACCCGATATTCTCCCAACCGCTCAATTCTCGAAATATTCTTACAGCCGGTGAGTCTGGCGGCCGTTACCGTAGCCGGATTTTCGAATATATCTCTCGTTTTTCCGGCACGGATCACCTTTCCTTCCTCCATCAGCAGAAGATGATCACAAAGCTGATAGGCTTCATCACGGTCATGCGTTACCATGATGGAAATGCCCGGATATTCTTTGATCACTTCCAGCAGTTCCAGCCGCAGCCGTTCTCTCAAATGCGTGTCCATGGCGGAAAAAGGCTCGTCCAGAAGCATAACCTTCGGCTCATAAGCCAGCATTCTGGCAAATGCCACTCGCTGCTGCTGTCCGCCGGAGAGTTTCCCCGGATATTGCTGTTCCAGTCCGTTCAGCCGAAACCGTTCGACCATCTCACGGATGATCCGGTGTCTGTCCGCATGATGTTTAAGCCCTACCGCAATATTCTGCTCCACGGTCATATTGGGAAACAATGCATAATTCTGGAACAGATATCCGACCTTTCGTTTCTGCGGAGAGACATGAACTCTCCTGTCTGAATCATAAAAAATCTGTTCCTTATGGCCGGAATCTGTTTTCAGCCGGATCGTTCCGCTGTCCGGACATACAATTCCGGCAATGGATTTGAGTGTCATACTCTTGCCGCAGCCGGACGGACCGAGGATGCCCAGGCATCCGCTTCCGGTCTCAAAAGCAGTCTCCAGAGCAAAGCTTCTGAGCTGTTTTCTGATCCTAACCTCAAGAAGACAATCTGACATAGTGTTCCCTTCCTCCTGCCTAAATCCGTTTCTTATCTGCCCTTGCTCCGGCAAAATTCATAAGCACCACAGAAAGGAACGCAATCACCACAATGATCGCCACATATCCATAAGCCCGTTCCATGTTGCCGGCTGCCACCTCTGAATAAACCGCCATCGGAAGCGTCCGCGTCTTTCCTGCAATGTTGCCTGCAATCATGGCAGTAGCACCAAATTCTCCCAGACCTCTTGCAAATGCCAGAACGCCTCCGCTGACGATCCCCGGAACCGCATTGGCAATCCGGACTTTTCGGAAAATCTCCCATTCACTCATGCCCAGAGTTCTTGCTGCATAGACCAGATTTTCGTCCACCTGTTCCAATGCACCGCGTGCAGAGCGATACATCAGCGGAAAGGACATTGTCACGGCTGCAAGCACCGTTGCACCCCAGGAAAATGCAATCTTGACACTGAAATACTCCAGAAAAAATTGCCCAAGCGGCCGTTTCACCCCAAAAAGATACAAGAGGAAGAAACCGGCCACCGTGGGCGGAAGTACCAGAGGAAGTGTCAGAATCCCGTCCAGGATTGTACGTATGGTTTCACTGCGCAGGCTGACTACCAGCCATGCAGCAAAAATTCCAAGAAAAAATGTGATCATAATTGACACACTCGCCGTGCGCATGGAAATCCAGATCGGTGACCAGTCCATAATTAATTTCCTTTTGTAAATCCGTAGCTCTCGAATACTGCCATTGCCTCATCCGTCTGCAGAAACTCTGTAAACGCCTTTGCAGCATCCTCGTGAGCTGTGTTTTTCACGACTGCAACCGGATAAATCACCTTCTTGGAAAGGCTTCCTTCCGGAGCTTCTGCAACAACCGTAACCTGATCTGCCATGCTTGCAGCATCGGTCGCATAAACAATGCCTGCATCCGCACTTGCTGCTGCTACCTGGTTCAGAACCTCGGTAACATTGGTGCCCAGGCTGACCTTATCCTGAATACTGTCCCAGATTCCCAGGCTGGTCAAAGCTTCCTCGGCATACTGTCCTGCCGGTACACTTGCCGGATCACCAAGAGCAATGCTCTCTGCATTGACAATATCTTCAAACTTCTCCAGTTTGCTGTCGCTGCCTGCCGGTACGATCAAAACAATCTTGTTTTCCAGAAGATTCACAATAGTATCGGAAGCAATATAGCCGCCCTCATCCAGAGCCTTCATCTGCTTGGTCGCTGCCGACATAAAGACATCTGCCTCCAGTCCTTCCTCAATCTGGGTCTGGAGCTTGCCGGAGCTGTCATAGGTACCTTTGACCGTAACGCCTGGATTGGCTTCCTGGAACATCGGGATCAGTTTTTCTTCATACGCATTCTTCAGGCTTGCTGCAGCTGCAACAAGAATTTCCGCTTCCGATACCGGAGCCGCAGGCGTCTCCGGTGCTGCGGTCGATGCCGCTGCAGTTGTCTCTGCCTGCCCGAAACCGGAACATCCGCTTAACACGCCTGCCATTGCCATCGCTGCTGCCATTACCAGAATACGTTTCTTCATAATCTTTTCTCTCCCTTTAAATTATATATTTATTTTCTTGCACATTCCGACGCGGTGCCGCGCAGAATCTTCAGCCCGTGCTCCAGACTGTCCAGTATAAATCCCAGACTCTCCTGAACTGCTTTCGGACTGCCCGGAAGATTGACGATCAGAGTCTTCTTTCGGATCACGGACACGCCGCGGCTCAGCATGGCACGGTTCGTCTTCTCCATGGAACGAAGCCGGATATATTCCGCGATTCCTGGTGCATTGCGGTCAGCTACTGCCAGCGTCGCTTCCGGTGTCTGATCTCTCATCGAGAACCCGGTGCCGCCGCTGGTCAGAATCAGATCCACCTGTCTGCCGTCTGCAAGCCGGATCATCTGCGTTTTCAGGACCGCCGGTTCGTCCGGAACAATCATTGTTTCCACCACTTCATATCCGGCTTCCTTAAGCATCCGAACGGCTGCAGGACCGCTTTCATCCACACGTTCGCCTCTGGAACCCTTGTCGCTGACTGTAATCACGGCTGCCGTAAACGGACGATTCTCTGTCGGAAGCTCGGCGGTCATCACATTGCCCGCCTGAATATCCCCATCCTGCAAAACCTCTGCAAATACCCCCTCATGCGGCATAATGCATTCGCCCATTCGTTTATAGATCGCACAATGGCTGTGGCATTCCTTCCCAATCTGCGTCATCCGGAGCACCGTCGTACCGACCCGAAAAACCGTACCGACCGGAAGATTCCTAAAATCCAGCCCGTCTACAACCAGATTTTCTCCAAATGCACCGTCCTGCACGTTCGCTCCGCGCTCATTGAACGCTTTTACCTTGTCGTACGAAAGCAGGCTGACCTGCCGGTGCCATTTCCCGGCATGGGCATCTCCCTCAATTCCATAATCCCGAATCAGATGGGCAGAGGGAATCGCATGTTTTTCGATCCCGCGCACATCGCTGATGCAGATAGCTCGTACAATTCCTGTCAGTTTTTTCTCTGTATCCATAATTACCATCTCCATTTTTCCTGTCATTTGCGGTCTCATCATCCACCGATCGATACCATCCGGTGCGTCTCCGTGATCTGCCCCGGCTGCTCAAAGCAATGTGCTGCTGGCTTCCGGAAAATCGTATCCCGCATCACCTCTGTCAGACGGGTCTTCCGGTCTGCCTCTGTTCCGCCGCTTCGGATAATCGCACGCAGGTCACTGCCGTCCTCATAGCAGAGGCAAGTCTTCAAAAATCCCTGTGAGGTCAGACGCACACGATTGCATCCGTCACAGAATTTGCCGTGAATGGCGCTGATAAATCCAATGCTTCCCTGAAATCCAGGAATCTGATAGTACACCGCCGGTCCGAATCCGTGAATGCGGGGATCTTTCGCAATGCCCGGATATTCTTCTGTCATCTCAGCCAGCAGCTCCTGAGGATTCATTGCCGGGAACTGCCTGCCGCACCCGATCGGCATCATCTCGATGAAGCGGACATCCACCGGATACTCTCTGGCCAGCTCCACCAGCCCTTTCCAGTTCTCCCGCCCGAGATCCAGGGAAACGGCATTCACTTTCAGCGGTACCGGGATGTCCGATGCCCGTTTCAAAATCCCCATGACTTCCGGCAGACAGTCGCTTCCCGTAATCTCCTGAAACCGCTTCCGGTCTCTGGTGTCCAGGCTGATATTGATCCCGTCAATGCCGGCGTCAATCAACTCTTCCAGATATTGATCCAGCAGAACGCCGTTGGTGGTAATCGTAACTTTCTCGATACCCGGAATTGCTTTCAGCCTGCAAACCAGATAAGTACAGTTCAGACGCACCAGTGGCTCGCCTCCGGTCACTTTAATCTTATGGATTCCAAGCGCAGAAGCACATTCTGCAATCGTACAGATCTCTTCCAGTGTTAAGATCTCACTCATGGGTAAAGACTCGATACCATCCGGCATGCAGTATCGGCAGCGCAGATTGCAGCGGTCTGTCACCGATATTCTCATATAATCAATCGTTCTTCCGTACCGATCCTTCATCGCTCTTTTCGTCCTTTTCTTCTATTCCGAAACCGTTACTTTTCCAGACGCGGATTGCGGAAGGTACCGCTTTTTCCGCCTGACTTTTCTTCCAGATAAATCTCACCGATCTCCATGGATTTATCCACTGCCTTGCACATATCATAGATGGTCAGCAGTGCTACGCTTACACCGGTAAGAGCTTCCATTTCCACCCCGGTTTTTCCCGTTGTCTTAGCCAGACAGGATGCCTGAATTTCAAACCGCTCCTCATACAGTTCAAAGTCAACGGAAAGCTTAGTCAGATTCAGCAGATGGCAGAGCGGAATCAGTTCGGAACATTTTTTGGCGCCCATGATACCGGCCACCCGCGCCACGCCCAGCACATCGCCCTTTTTCATATCACCGGATGTCACTTTCCGGAAACATTCTTCGCTCATGAAGATACTTCCCCTTGCGACTGCTGTCCGGCTGGTGTCATCCTTTTCGCTGACATCAACCATCCAGGCATTGCCCTGCCGGTCAAAATGTGTAAAATCCATGTTTATATCCCCTTTCCGAATCCGCAGTTCGGGAATGTGCATACCGGACAGTTCAGACACAGACCGCCCTGACCCAGAGCCGCCAGATCCTCTGCCGTTATTTCATCATCCGCCATCACCCGCGGCAGTGTCAGATCAAAAATCGTCCGTTTCGCATACATGACGCAGCCCGGCAGCCCCATAATCGTCACAGTACGCGGATGATCCCCATCCTTTACCTCATAATAGGCTATCAAAAACATCGCGCCCGGCAGAACCGGAGCACCGTAAGACACAATCCTTGCACCGGTATTTTTGATCGCAAGCGGTGTTTTATCGTCCGGATCCACGCTCATGCCGCCGGTGCAGATGACGATATCTGCGCCCTGTCTGATCATCTCCAGAATCGACGCTGTGACTTTTTTATCATCATCATCCCATGTGACATGCCCGATCTCTTCCGTATCAAATTCCGATAATTTCTCCCTTATCACCGGTGTGAAGGTGTCCTGGATTCTGCCAAGAAACACTTCGTTTCCGGTCGTAATAATACCGACTTTTTTATGTACAAACGGCTTTAAAGCAAGAATCGGCTGACCGTCTGTCGCCTGCAGAGCCTCCTGCCTGGCTGCTTCCATTTTTTCCTTTTCAATGACAAGCGGAATAATGCGGGTACCTGCCAGCTTATCGCCTTTTTTTACTGCAAAATTGCCATGGCGGGATGCAATCATCATCTGACCGAAACCATTAATCGCTTTCAGCCCGGCATTATTTACCTTCAGCAGGCCGTCACGGGACGCTTTCAGCTCGATCTTGCCTTCCTTCGCTTCCGTCCGTTCCATATTCTGATTGATGCACAATGCGCAGAGAATCTCTGCCGCATCATTTTCATGCAGCATATGCTCGTCTTTTTCCCAGACATACAGATGCTCCTTGCCGACACTGAGCAGTACCGGAATATCTTCCTTTGTCACCACATGCCCCTTGCGAAAAACTGCGTCTTTTGTAACCCCTTTGATAATCTGCGTGATGTCATGGCAAAGCACCATGCCTTCCGCTTCGGTCGTTTTGATCAGTTTCATATGATAACCGCCTCCTGCATTTTCCTGTTTATTCTTGATTCTATCATCTTCGCTGCCTGATTCCGATTCCAGTCATGATGGCGAATCACAATATCTGCCACTTCCGGATATCCTTCCCGCATCAGGATCCTTGCCCCTGCAAGGGCATGATCGGACTTATGTCTGGCAACATCATGCAAAAGTGCAGCACCGCGAAGTCCCATAGCTCCATCATAGCGGCACAGCTGTTCGCTCAGAAAGTTTCTGACGATAATCGGATGTCCGGGTTCACCTTTGTATACCGTACGTACCAGATCTGCGTCAATTTTCAGAATCTGATGAAATGTCTCCAGCATAATCGCAGGAACATCCATCGGTATAATCATAATACGCTCACAGTCATGCGAGATCGCATGGATCCCGAGCCGGACTGAATCAAACATCTGTGTTTCCCCATACCGTTCGTTTTTCACAAACCGAACGCCTGTAAAAGAAAGATGGGATTCCAGTTTTTTCGCCAAATAACCGGTGACAACAACGATCGGATCGATTCCCAGCTGCTTCAGCATGGAAATGATATGGAAAAAAATTGTAGAATCACCAAAAGGAAGCATCTGCTTAAATGCTTTCATCCTGGATGACATTCCTGCCGCTACTAAAACGGCCCCTGTCTTTTTTATACATTCACCATCCCGTCCTGAATTGTTTAAACCTATTTTAAACGTTTCTGTTACGGGATTACAGTAGCGAAAGATACAGTTCAGAAAAATATGTTTCGATATTCTCACTTGAGTATATCCGTTTTTTCGTATTCTGTCAATAAAAACTGCAGACACTACTGATTCCATAATCTGCAATGCCTACAGTTTTATCCTGATTCAAAACATTCATTTTGTTTCTTTAAGAATTCCCCCTCAGCGTTTCAAACCTTCACAAAACGTTCTGCATAATCTGATCTCCTGTTCATTCATCTTCTTCTGTTTCCAGTTTACATGACTGACTGATTTCTTCCAAAGTAATATCTTCGCCAATGACGGTATTCATGACAAAGCGAATCCCCATGCTTTCCATAACAAAATTCAGTGCACACACAACGTCTTTATTTTTTGAGTTAATTATGACATACAGAAATTCAAAAGACATTGAAAATACATCCCTAAAGGCGTATTTTCAATGTCTTTTTGCATAATTATATATAGTGTAATACATATTTATAGAAGTGAAAAATTTTCATTTAATGCTATAACAACAACGATACAAAATATTTTCGCTAGGTTTGCTGTATAACAGGAGCGTGGTTGTATCAACATTTCCGATTCCTGTCAATACAACCACACTCGTTTTAATCAGCTCATTCCATTACTGCAATTCCGCAGGAACTTCTTTTCCTTCTACCCATGCTCCCAGCTTGCCAGCTTCCGGATCATCGTTAAAGTAATTCCATCTTCCATTAATCTGATGCCATCCGGTATACATTCTGCCGAAATCACCATCATGAAGAGGATGTAAATAATACTTGCTGCCGTCTGTATCAGTATACCAACCACTGATCAGATATCCAGCTTCATTAAAATAATACCACTCCTGTACATTTTTCCATGTTAAATGATACCAGCCGCCCTTTGCATAAGTAGCGTCTGAATAGGAGTACCACCAGCCAACACCATCGATCTTCCAAGATCCACCTGTCAGGGTTCTGCTTGAAGATGATCCGCCGTTGCTGCTTCCACCACCGCTGCTGCTTCCGCCGCCGCTGGTAATCATGGTAACCTTCACCTCAACATTATTTACTGCTCCAAAAGCAACAATTACATTATTAAATGTTCCCGAGAGTTTATATTTATCCGGGAGAACCAAATCGGTCCGAGCAAAAGTTGCACACTGACCAATCTGACCATTTTTAGCCACAGTCTGATTACCTACAACAGTTCCTGCAGAAGTAACAAATTTAATGTTAAGTTTCGCATCTGCATACTCGATCGGCTTCTGCTGCTTTTTAATGATCACGATGGCTGTGCCATCCTCATTGATAACAATTTCAACCGTTTCTGTCTCATAACCTTCCGGTAAGTTCAATGCAGAAACATCAATTACAGCAGCATCTGCAGGCACTGTCTTTGTCTCCTGTTTCACAATATTACCATCAGTATCCTTGAAAATAACGGTAATATCCTTTGTTTCTTCTACCGGTTTCGGTGTTTCTCCAACTGGTTTTACTATAACGATTGCAGTTCCGTCCTCATTAATTGCAATACTTTCGGAATCTACCATTACATACCCATCTGGTACATCAGTCAGTAGGGCACTTTCAAATGAAGAATTCAAGGATGATATCTGAATCTTTCCAGTACCTACAGCAACACCATCTGTATCAACATAATGAATTGTAATATCAACCATTTTCTCCACTACCACTACATTGACACTGTTGTCTCCTGTCTTGATCTCAATTACGTCATCCTTTACCTTATATCCTTCTGGTACATTCTTCAGATCACCTGCGTATACACTTGTTGCATTCTCTGTTACCTGCACACGCTCGCGGAAGATCACAGCTCCAGCCTCATCCACATAGTTTACAAGCAGAGATCTGGTCTTCTCCACTACCACTACATTGACGCTGTTGTCTCCTGTCTTGATCTCAATTACGTCATCCTTTACCTTATATCCTTCCGGCACTTTCTTTAATTCACCTACGGAAACTTCCGTTGCATTTGCTGTTACCTCTAATCGCTCGCGGGCAATTATTCCTCCGGCTTCATCTACGTAGTTCACCAACAACGATCTGGTTTTCTCTTCTACTTTTACATAGAGATTTGAGCCACCTATCTCAAATGTATCCTCTTCAGCAAGCTTATAGCCATCAGGAAAACCTTTCAATTGGTCCTCATTTATGTCACTAGGATCAGAAGAGACCGGATATCTCCTCTCAGTTTCTTCCTCGGTTTCCTCCTTAGTTTCTTCCTCGGTTTCCTCCTCAGTCTCTTCCTCGGTTTCCTCCTCGGTTTCCTCCTCAGTTTCTTCCTCGGTTTCCTCCTTAGTCTCTTCCTCGGTTTCCTCCTCAGTCTCTTCCTCGGTTTCCTCCTTAGTCTCTTCCTCGGTTTCCTCCTCAGTCTCTTCCTCGGTTTCCTCCTCAGTTTCTTCCTCAAACGATGATTCCACTGTACCTGCTGCCTCAGGCATCGATGCCTGTACTGGCAACACTAACTGCACACTCATGGAAGCTGTAAGCATTCCAATCAAAGCTTTTGTTGCCAACTCTTTTTTAAACATGTTCCTTCCTCCTCATTTTTTGACAATGATCCTTACCATTATCAGTTATTTGAACAGAACTTTCGCATCCTGTCCTATTCAAAATTCCCATCTTTTATGACAGAAATATGAATCTCATATTTTTTTGCAACTGTCGTGTATACTTCAGATGCATTTTACTTTCCTTTTTTCTTAATGGTATTGTCTCTCGTCTCGACATCATCAATAAACATCAGCACCTTTCTCACTTGCTCCAAAGAAAGCTTTTTTATTTTTTCGATTAAAATATCCTTTTCTGTAGATTGCATTTTTTCCTCCCTCAGTAAGCAGAATATTTTATTGAGTTAAGTTTAGCATGATTGAGTTAAGTTGTCAACAGAGCATTCTTGACTCAATAAAGCTACTATGTTATGATTTGGTAAAGGTGGTGACAACTGTGAACTTAAATGAACGTATAAAAACAATCCTTACAGAAAACGGTTTAAAACAGAAAGAAATGGCTAAAGATATCGGTGTAACTGAAAGTTATATTTCTTCCATTATCAACGGCAGAAATTCTAAAATTTCTCAGTCGCTGGCCACTTTGATTGAAGAAAAATATGGATATAACAGTGGATGGGTTCTTTTCGGCATGGAACCCAAACTGAAAAATAACGAAAAAAACAGATCCTTGTCCTGTCTTCAGCAAAAAGCAATTTTCCAGATTGAACGGCTTTCACCAGAACAGGTAAAAGCCGTATTGGCTTTCGTAAAATCATTAGAAGAGATTGAAAGCGCATTAACAAATCATGAAAACCATTAATGCTGACTTCCCAAGTTTTAACTACTCAACACTGCCAATTGCACCTTGAAATTAGTGGCATTGTAGGATTAATTATCAACTTTCTAAAAAAGCAAGTATTTCTGCTCTTGAACTGGAACGTTGTGCAATCGCATCTAACAGTTCTTGAGCTTCCAAAGATTTCTAACAAAGGGGATTTATGCAATGTGTATAGTATAACAGAACAGCACAAAGGAAAAAGGGATTACTGCCATTTTCCTTCTGAGATACAAGCTTGGAAATATTTTCGTGGGACGAAGCATGTAATTGAAGCAACGAACAGGATCTTTCAAGAAAGGATTCTCCAAAAATTCAAAGCTCATCCCCTTTGTCATATTCCTCCTCTTTTTGGTAATTCCGCATCCGGATGTCCATAAGTATCCTCTTCATACGCAGATGCTTTGATGCTATCATACTTTGCCCACACAGCATGATCGGTTATTTCAGATATAAAAAAGCCGGAACTGTCCGATGTTTCCTGACAATTCCAGCTTATTATGTCATGTTAGTCTTTATCAGAAGAGAACTTCTTTCTCCTGGTTATGAAATGGAAATACAACTGCAAACGAATTACATGCCATCATGGTTCTCAGATCATAAGCACTCTGATGATGCGGGTACAGATACCTCTCTGCACTGCATTCAGACAAAAGCTTTTCAACCGCACTTCCCTTTTTGATCCGCCCGGTTACCATCACAAAAGCTCCTTCCTTTACTGCTCGCTTTACAAATTTCTCATGTTCTTTTTCCTTTAAATGTGTGTCTGCAATCATCAGAATGTCATAATCAAATTCTGAGGATTCTGATTCTGCTTTCAGATTCATAACATTCCATGTTGCCTCCTGCCAAACAGCAAGCATCGCCTCCTGATACCACTCCGGCTCTGAGAGCATTTCGTCTGCATATGCCGCAAATCCGCAATCAACCCGAATCGCTGCATCCGGGAAATTCTGTTTCATCAAGAGAAACAGCTCCAGTCCGCGTCCATATTTGGGTACCGGGAAGATCACACGACTTCCCTGCCGAAGTTTCTCTGCCGTTTTTTCAACGAGTATCCGACGCAGCTCCGATGCGTCTTCCTCGGATTCTTTGTGCGCACAGTCAATCGCCGCGATATTGGCAAAACAATATTTAACCGGGTCACAGGCATAAAAAAGTGCGTGTTCCTGATAATCCCCGCTGAAAAAATAATACTCCAGAGACCGACGGATACAGAACCAGAGACCACCCGGGCAATGTCCGCTCCGTCCATATCGAAATGCAAGAGGTCCCAGATCAGTTTCTTCTTCCAAAGCAGATTTTTCCCACGTGAGCACTTTCGTATTGCCATAAGAAATACCGGAAAGCCGCAGTGTCATGGAAGAAGCAATCAGCATACCGTGAAATCCATGTTCGCAAATCCAGGCAAACGCACCGGAATGGTCTCTGTGACAGTGTGTCAAAAACAGATAATCGATCTGCTCCAGTTCCTCCTCCGTCAGCTTCGGATAGGGAAAAGGATCCGTATCCATAATCCCGCAGTCTACCATAAACATTCGGCCTTCCGATCCATACTCCACGAGGAAGCAGTTTCTGCCATGTTCCCCGTATCCGCCCTTCAGAATCAGTCTACTCATATACGTACAGCCTTTCTCTGGAAATCCTTATGAATCCACGTCTTCCTGCGGAAAGGAATTTCGGATGCAGCACACAGAAACCTTCCCTGTCATCCGTCTCAACCTTCACACGATAGACTCCGCCCTCAAACGTGGACATTACAACGGTAACAGGAATCGCGTTCTCCTCCTCCTCATCACGCCAGAAACAATCCTCCGGGCGAAAACGGAGCTCCAATCCGCAGTCATCCACCACAGATTGTCTGGAATACTGTCCTTCCAGTATAGATTCTTCCACTTTTAAGCGCGCAAAGCCATTATTTTTCGATATTATCTCCACTTTTTTCAAACAGTTACCTGCTCCAAGAAGTCCTGCAACCATACTGGTTTTCGGATGCATATAACAACTGGACGGAATATCGTTCTGATCAATCACGCCTTGATTCATCACCACAATCCGGTCTGCCATGGCAAAAGCCTCCGAAGGATCATGCGTTACATGAAATACCGTGGTATTTAAAGAATGGAACAGCTGAGCCATCTCCGTCCTCATTTCAATCCGAAGCTGGATATCCAGATTGCAAAGCGGCTCATCCAGAAGAACGATCGCCGGTTTAGTGATTAATGCCCGGGCAATCGCGACTCTCTGCTGCTGTCCTCCCGAAAGCTCAGATGGGTACTGATCAATCAGACCGTCCAGATGAAGCAGTGAAACCACTTCTTGCAGGCGTTCTTCCATCTCCGGTTTCTCCGTTTTTTTAATTTTCAGACCATAGAGAATGTTGTCTCTCGCTTTCATGTGCGGCCACAAAGCAAAGTCCTGAAAAACCATATTAATATTCCGGTTTTCTGCCGGTGTCATACCTTTGACGTTGGAAACTTCCTTTCCGTGGATCGATATGCTGCCGCCATCCAGAGGCAGAATTCCTGCAATCAGATTCAGCAGCGTTGACTTGCCGCAGCCGGAAGGTCCAAGCACACTGATAATCTCACCTTCCCTGACTGACAGATTGATTCCCTTCAGAATCTCTTTTTTCCCAAACTGTTTTCTGACATCTTTGATTTCAAGTATTGTTTCCATTTATCTTCTTCTGCTCTCTTTCTTTCCATGATTCAGCAGACACTCTATAACCATCATAATGCTGATAATACATGCCGCACCGGTAATGGTGGCTGCCGCAGCAAGACCAAATTTCAAATCATTGTATGAATCACTGATAAACACCGGCAGGGTACTGTAATTCGGAGGATAAAGAATCGTGGTAATTGCCAGATTGAACACACTTCCTCCAAATGCCGCCAAAACTGCAGAAACCGTACTGTCATGGAGAAGCGGAAGGAGTACGGTTTTCAGCCTTTTTCCAAATCCAGCTCCCTGAACCTGTGCTGCAATCAAAAGCGATTTCGGAACCTTCGCCATACCGCCTACCAGCACACGATTGATAAGAGGAATGGCAGCTGCAACACTGGCCAGTACCAGGATGGATGGTTTCCCGTAGAGATGAAGTCCAATCGGCATTAGCCATCTCTGGTTCCATATAAAAATATAACCGATACCAAGGACCACACCAGGGACAGCCATCGCGACCAGCGTCATCATATCAATGCCCTTTTTCAGCCGGAATTCCGAATAGGTCAGCACATAGGCAACGCAGAAGCCCACCACAACACCAATTACTGCCGCTGTCGCTGCAAGTCCAAGAGAATGGCGAATTCCCTCCAGCAGTGTACTTCCAGACCGGAATACCTCCCGATAATTTTCCGTTGTAAACTGAAAACGCTGGATGCTGACAGAATCAGAAAAAGACATAATCAGATTGGAGCCTACCGGAATACCGAGGGCAATCAGATGGAACATTGCGACCACCGCTGACAGGGCAGCCGTCTTAAGGGCACCTGTCTTCCGCGGGATTACGTGCTCTGTCCCATTATCCAGGAAATCGTACTTTCTTTTTCCCATGGCTATCGACTGAATTGCCATGGCAGCTACGATCATAATCATCAGATATATAGACAATACCCCTGCCATATCAAATCTTACAGGGGAGGAACAGATTGCACTGTAGATGGTATACGGAAGTGTCGGAAAAGAATAAACTGCTGTGATTGTGGAAGACATTCCATAATCTCCAACCGTATCCATGAAAATCAGCATTGCAGCAGAACAGTATGCGGGAATGCATAAGGGAAGCTGGACATCACGCCATGCACGAAAGGAGGATGCTCCGTTCATCCTCGCCGCATAAACCAGTCTTGCCGGATACCATTCCATGGCATTTTTTATCGTTATATAAGCGAGAGGATATTTACAGAGAACCATGACGGTAACCAGTCCCCAATAACTGAAAATAAATCGACTCACTCCATCCAGACCGAACCACGCCTTCGCAATTCCGTTGCCTGAGGAAAAATAGACCCAGCCTTGTGCAAGAATAAAGGATGGAACAATCATCAGAATCCAACTGCATACATCAATCATCCTGGCACCCCAGAATGCATAGTGCACCCGAATATGTGCCAGAAAAGCCGCAAGAATCAGTCCCATGATGGTCGTTCCCACACTCAGAAAGAAGGAATCAAAAAATGCCTTTTTCCAGAGCGGTCTTACAAAAACCTGAAAGAGCAGAGACAGATTGCTCAAATCCAGTTTTCTGAAATCAAGTCCCGGGCATATAACCTGAAACAGTACTGCTGCCAACGGCAGCAGTACCAGTACAGTCAGGATCCCCAGTATACTGAAACCAGCTGTGTTATCCCTGTTTTTCATACTACCTCCGGAAACGTTTTAATGAGCAGACATATCGGCAAACCATGCCTTGATTTCTGCTTCATTTTCAGCACCAAACACGATATCTGCCACTGCCAGTTTTGCATTCGGATCACGCTCTTCTTTCAGGGTTACACCATTTACAGACGGTTCAAAATATCCCTCATCTCCGGTGTTCACAAGCTGCTGCTGTGTCTTCGTCTCCAGAAGGAAATTGACAAATGCCTTAGCAATCTCCGGCTGTGAGGTGGAAGCGCTGATTGCCGCTACCCGGGTAGAACCGGGAGCACCGGACTCCGGCCAGATGATAGAAATCGGCTCACCGGACGCAACCATATCATAGGCATTGGTCTCCTGAAGCATAGCCACACTGATTTCCCCGCTTGCCAGCGCCTGAACCACCTGAGGATTCTTCGGGAATACCTTCAATCCCTGATCAAACAGCTTCGTGAAGTATTCCTGACCTCCTTCCATGCCGAGTGCATCCATGAAGTATGCTGCCAGCGGGTAAGCCGGTGCCGCCACACCGGGATCTGCCATTCCGATCTTGCCGGCATATTTTTCATCGGTCAGCTCCGCAAAGGTTTTCGGAGCATCTTCTTCAGAAAATTCATCCGTACGATACACCAGAACACCTGCTGCGTGAATATCGGTGGGATAAAAGCTTTTATTTTCCGGAACGAGTGTTTTAGAAAAATCCGTCAGATTTGCTGCATTTTCCGGCTCCCAGTCTGTCATCAGTTCTCCATCTGCAGACAAGTTGTACACATCGTACATGGAATCAATCCAGACGACATCCCACTGCGGATTTCCCTTTTCTGCAGCAATGCGAGACATGGTTTCCGCACCATTACCAACAACGACCTCCACATCATATCCGGTTGCTTTCTTGAAAAGCTCCGGAATTACTGCATCAAAATCGTTCAGATATACTACCAGAGGCTTGGTCTGCTTTACAGCGGTTGTCTCGGCAGCAGTTGTCTCAGCGGCAGTCTCTCCCTTTGTCTCCGGCGTTTCTGTGACTGCTGCCGTTGATACCGGTGCAGATGCAGATTCCGCAGAGCCACATGCAGACAGTGCCAGAACTGATACTGCACTGACTGATACGGTTAATAAGGTTTTCCAATTGTACTTCATGATCATTCTCTCCTTTTTTCAGCCGTGTTCCTAAATTAACATATGGAATGGTGTTGGGATCAAAATATATTTTGCCCCGATGATACACGGATTGCTTCGCATTTCATGCTCCTGTAATCGTGATTGAATTGAATTATAGAGAGACTTCATCAGGTATATTTAATATTCAGGTAAAATATCTGTAAAATTACAGAGAAAATGATGAAAGAAAAAAAGATAGAGAAAAGACCGGTTGGGGAACCGGTCTTTTCAAGGAGAAGGTATTTCGTTTCTTTGGGGTGTTGCAAAAACTATATAATGTATTGGGGGGGTTTACGTTAATTATAATAGCATACCAGAAGAAATAAGTGTGCACAAACTTTCAAAAATATTGGAATTACTTTTATGCATTTTGCAGCACATTCTTCGTCTTATTACAAACCATCAATACCTGCTCGATTCCAAGCTTTCGGCACTCAATCAGCCCCAATCGGATCATCTCCGTCGCAATCCCCTTTCTTCGCTCTGATGGGCGAACCCCATCACCGATATGGCCTCCAAAAAGACGCAGTGCATCATTCAGTTCATGTCGGATATTAATAGCTCCCACAAAGATATTTCGCTCTTCATCCAGGCAAAACCAGGTGGAATCGGGTACTTTTCCATCTCCGGGTTCTTTGATTTCCAGGCTTCCCATGTAACGGCCAAAATCATGATAATCTGCTTTGCAGATGGCAGCCGGAACTATGGTTTCTCCTGAAGAAGTCCATTCTTCCATCATATCGCTTAACTGCATTTTGTATTGTTCTTCAAGCTTCACCAATCGCAATTTCATCGTAGTCTCCTCCCACTTCGTTTTCTTTATTCCATAGGTGTTTTCTGACTTTCATGACTGTCCTGCTCTTCACGCACATCTCGTCCGTTCGCTGCATAAGATAAAGAAAAAGGAGAAATCCAAATGCCAGAAAACTTTGATCCATTATTCCAGAACCAAAACTTCCAGAACCAGGAGATTCAGAACCAGCAGCGCCGGTGGAACTGTCCTCCATGTCCACCCTGCCGTTGCCCCCGCGAACACAGAGACTGGAGAGACAACCGCTGGGACGGCCGCGATAACTGCTGGGATGGCCGCGATAACCGCTGGGACGGCCGCGACAACTGGCCCTGGAGATAAGATAGATGAATAAATATGCACTGGAGCTGCGTATGCAGCTCCTTACGTATCAATTCTTATCATCTCTGTGATCGTCTTGTTGCGATACACCAGATCTTCCCGAATCATAAATCCTTGTTTTCATTGAAACACCTCCATTGTGTCCCGATATCCCAGCGCTTCGTGTTCTTTCATTCTTCCTTCTGAAAAATCCAGTGTCCCCTCACCCGGATATTTTTCAAGCGGGTGTGAGGGCCGGATCTCCATATAAGCCATCTGTTCCGGTACTCCGCTGGTATCTATCTGATCTGCCGGATTCAGAAAATTCACCAATATCGCATCGACGGATTCCAAAAGAACCGGTTTTAACGGAATCTTATCTGCGTGCTCCGCATGCGCGCCGCATACCTGTGGTACGACACCTCCATCCAGAAAATAGCTTTCCTGGTATTTGACCGGAGGGAATACAAATGGGAGGCTGGCACTTGCCAGAATCAGATCACGCTGTTCCTGCGGTTTTCTTCCATTCAGATGAAAATACTCCGGTCTGCATCGGTTCAGTGAATAAGCGCAGGCATACATGCTTCTGGAATAAGCCTGCAGCGCCTCATCCGGAAGCAGTTTTTGCAAAAATGCTGCCAAAACTCCTGCATCGTATTCACTGAAATCCGGATTCTCCGCAAACTGCTCCACGGTTACCGCTCCGCGGCTTACTGCTTCTCTGGAAACAGCGATCTGCTCATGAGATGTCTGTTTTTTCACAACCGCCATCTGCTCGCCGAATCCAAACATCATACTGCGGACACCGGCAACGCCCCCAGATGCGTAGGCCATTCCGTTTAATGCACCGATTGAGGTGCCGGATATCACACAGATCTGATCAGTAAGCCCAAGCTCTTCCAATGCACGGAACATACCGATCTGGTATGCTCCCTTTGCTCCTCCTCCGGATAATACGAGTCCGATTTTCTTATTTTCCCATTCAAATGATTTGCTCATCTTCCTTATCTCCTTCTGATTCCCCGCTGAAAAACTTCCATGGCTATTTGATTCAGAAGATATACTCCCATTTATGCCATGCCTTTCTTTTCTTTTTCTATCATAAAACCATTTTCCCGACAGGAAAGCCGGCAGACTCCTCCGCGTTTCAAACTGCCAAACAGTATGGCATCCACCAGAAGCGGCTTGATCTCTCCGCTGATAATCCGCTCCATCTCTCTGGCACCATATTCTGTACTGGTTCCCTTCCGGATCAGGAGTTCCTTTGCTTCCGGCAGAACACTCAGCTCCACATTCTTTTTTGCCAGCATTGTCTTCAGCTCTGTCAGTTTTTTCTCAGCAATCCGCATTGCCATATCATGATCCATGTGACGAAAAACTACGATCCGGTTTAGGCGATTGCGAAATTCCGGCTGAAATGTTTTTTTCACTTCCTCTATAATCACATCGGACTTGATATCCCGATCACCAAATCCGATTCCCGGCTTTCCGACTCGGCTCGCACCCGCGTTGGAAGTCATGATCAGAATTACATTTCTGAAATCCGCTTTCCGCCCCTGATTGTCGGTCAGAGTCGCATAATCCATCACCTGCAGCAGAATATTATAAATATCCGGATGCGCCTTTTCTATCTCATCCAAAAGAAGAACCGCATGCGGATTCTTTCGCACCTGCTCGGTCAGAAGACCGCCGTCCTCATAGCCGATATATCCGGCTGGTGAACCAATCAGCTTCGCAACCGCATGCTTTTCCTCGTATTCACTCATATCAAACCGCAGCAGCGGCACACCCAGTTCGGCTGCCAGACTTCGTGCGATCTCCGTTTTTCCGACTCCGGTTGGACCGACAAACAGAAGATTTGCCAGAGGTTTTCCATCTTCCAGTAAACCGGCTCGCGAAAACTTGACCGCATTCACCACCTGTGCAATCGCATCATCCTGTCCGAACACACGGGCGGACATCCGCTTCTCAAGACTTGCAAGATTTTTCAGTTCGTCGGCCTCTACCGTCTGTTTCGGAATCCGGCAGACGTTTGAAAGAATCTCGTCTATCAGACTTTTGTTCACGGTCTGCGTTTTTTGATCAAGCGGATGCATCCTGCGGTATGCTCCGGCTTCATCCATCAGGTCAATTGCCTTGTCCGGAAGATAACGCTCATTGATATAACGATCACTCATGCGAACAGCATATTCCAGAACTCCTTTGCCGTAACGTACCCCGTGAAATGCTTCATAGGTTTTTTTCAGACCCTCCAGGATCCTGACGGTATCCTCTATCCCCGGTTCTTTGATTTCTACATTCTGGAAACGCCGTACCAGACTTTTGCTCTTTTCAAAATGCTTCTTGTATTCCTCATAGGTAGTTGCCCCGATAAAACGGATTTTACCGGAAGCCAGATAAGGTTTCAGCATATTGGAGACATCAAAGCTGCCTTCTCCTACCGCACCTGCTCCTACAATATTGTGAATCTCATCCATATAAACAATCGGTTTTTCTTCCCCGCTGATTCCATCCATAATCAGGCGAAACCGTTTTTCAAAATCTCCCCGATACTGGGTCCCTGCAAGCAGACTCCCCATATCCAGGGCATAGATTTTTGCTCCCCGCAGCGGTTCCGGAACCCTGCCCTCATTCAGGAGGCGAGCCAGACCATATACAATCGCCGTTTTTCCGACACCAGGCTCACCCAGATGCAGCGGATTGTTTTTCTCCTTCCGACAGAGAATCTGCATCGTCCGTTCCAGTTCTTTCTCACGTCCGATCAGAGGATTGATCCCGTCCAGATTGTCGTTTAAACAGGTCACATAGCTTCTCCAGCGCTGATTTCGTCCCGATTCAGCTTCCTGACCGGCTGATCCATCCTGCGGCCGCTCGTCTGCCTGACCACAACCGGAGCTGCGTTTTTCTCGTTTTTCCTCGTAAATCACAGTCAGTTCCTGAAGCAGGCCTATGCGGTCTATTCCCTGAAGTTCCAAATAATAGACCGCATAGCTTTCTTCCAGAGAATACAGTGCATGAACCAGATGTGCCAGTTCCACAACGCCTTTGCCGCTGTTTTCTGCAGTCTCCTGTGCATGAACCAGAATACTCTGCAGTCCTGCTGATATCGAAGGATGTTCCGCTTCTTCCAGCCGCTCCATCGAATCATCCAGATATGTCTTCAGCTGGTCAGATAATTGCCGTACATCTCCGCCGCATCCTTCAAATGCCTCCTGAAAGGCAGGAGATTCGGCAATCATATACAGCAGAAGCTCCGGTGTCACATACTCATAGTGGTCACGAACTGCCGCATCCAGCGTTTTGTTCAGTATTTCTGCAACTTCCTGCGTCACCTGCATCCACTTACACCTCCTCCACAGTCATGCGGAACGGATAACCTTCATCCCTGGCACGCTGCGCTGCTGCCTGCTGCCTGGTCAGGGCAATATCATAAGAATAACATCCCACCGATGCTTTTCCGGACTTGTGCACCGTCATCATCAGTGTGGTTGCCTCTTCTTCCCTTTTATGAAAAATATCCATCAGAATCTCCACAACAAAATCCATGGGTGTATAATCATCATTATGCATAATCACCCGGTATCGCTTCGGTTTCCGGACCCGGATTTTCGTATCTTCTCTTGTTTCTCCATGTACTGCCATCTGTTATTCTCTCCAAAAATATTCGAAATCCGCCCTGATCGGGCTACTTTATACATGACCTTTTAACTCCGGTATCATTACGTTCTAGTATAATCGATTTGCAGAAAAATGAACAGTAAAAATTGAAAAAGCAACCACCCCGCAGGTGATTGCCTCTTTCGCTTTATTTCAAATCGCTATACCATCCGCTGTCAGAAGCTTTTTCGCTTCAATTGCGCATCTTGACAGACGGAGTCAGATCTGCATATCATGGAATGCATCCATTGTCAACTCCCAGTGGTTCTCCATGCGCACTTGCCTTCCCCTGCTTTGCGGGACAGCCGTAACCGATCTGAGTTTTTACAGTAATAAAGGAAGGCCGTGTGGAATCTTCTTTCGCTGCCCGGATCGCGTTGACGGATTTCTTCTCCAATTCCTGATTCACGTTTTCCTCCACAAGACCAGCTTATTTTTCCGTTCTCAGCATGCATTCATACTGATCACTTGGCATCGGCTTTGCGAAAAAATAACCCTGCACATAATCACATCCGATCTCTCGTAGCCGTTCCAGCTGCTCCCGCGTCTCCACGCCTTCTGCCACAACACTCAGATTCATCCAGCGGGCCAGCCCCACGATAAACTGCAGAATGTCCTGATCCACAGGCTTCGCCGTCTCACTCTGAATAAACTTCATATCCAGCTTCAGGATATCCAGTTTCATCTGATTCAGCATATTCAGGGACGAATATCCGGTTCCGAAATCATCCATTTCAATAACAAAGCCAAGTTTCCGAAGTTCGTCAACCGTCTCAATAATCTGACTTGGATTTTCCGTATAGGCACTCTCCGTGATCTCAAGATGAAGATCTGCAGTGGCAACTCCGTATTTCTGCACTGTTTTCATCAGGAATTCCTTCAGATCCGCCTGATAAATATCCGCCCGTGACATATTCACCGACACCGGAAAAATCGGATATTCTTTCTCCCTCCACCCCTGCTGCAAAGCACACACGCAGTCCCACACATAACGGTCCAGTCGGGTGATAAAGCCGTTCTTCTCAAACAGCGGAATAAATTCACCGGAGATATAAATCCAAGATCCGGATGGTTCCAGCGCACCAGTGCCTCTGCGCCGGCCAGACAATCCCCGTTCAGGCTGTACTTCGGCTGCAGATAGACCACAAACTGCTTCTGCTGCAGTGCTGTCTCCATCACATCCGTAATCGCCTGTTCCCGCAGAAGTTTGCTGAGCAGTTCATCATCATAGAAAGAGAAATATTTGTGATACTGTCCCTTGATGCTGTTGGCAGCGAGCATCGCACGATCACACATCTGTTCTACCGAAACGGAGCGATCCGATATCTCGTATATTCCCCACTTTACCATGATATTGTTTCGATTTTCCTTCAGACGGTTGATCTTTGCCACAAAGTCAAAAAACATCTTATCATCATACCGCTCTCTTCTCTCACACAGACACATAAAACGATCATCGGACAGACGTCCGCAGATCCCCCGTTCACCCACCTGTTCCATACAGAATGCCGCTATTTTACGAAGCAGCTCATCCCCGGAAGGAGCGCCGAACAGATCGTTGTAAAGCTTAAAATTTTCAATATTGGAGCATATGATATTGTACTGCTTTTCCGGATGCTGCAACAGAATCTCCTGAACACGCTGACAGAAAAAATCCTTGCTGTACATTCCGGTCAGCCGGTCATACTCAAACAGGTTGACCATCGCGGCTGTCTCCCGCAGCTTGATGATGCTGGCAACCCGGTGCAGAATCACTTGCGGGCGATAAGGCTTCGACACAAAATCCGTAGCCCCGTGAGCCAGAGCTGTCACCTCATCCGCCTCGCTGTCGCTCTGTGTCATCACAATGACCGGAATCAGCGACAGATCCGGATCTGCCTTTGCACAATCGAGAAACGCATAACCATCCATCACCGGCATCATAACATCCAGAAGAATCAACGCAATGTCATCCCGACTCTGTCTCAGAATCTGCAGCGCCTCAAGACCGTTCTCTGCCTCCAATATCCGGTAGTGGTCGGAAAGTATGCTGCTTAGAATCTCCCGATTGAGTTCATTGTCCTCCACAATCAATATCTGATTCAAAAATGCCATCGTTTTTCTTCTCCTTCATCTGTCGTAAAGCACAGTTCAGGATATGCCCCTCCCTATGGTT
>JALFHZ010000208.1 GCA_022776445.1 Lachnospiraceae bacterium | reverse complement strand
CAAGCGCCTTGGCCTTTTCGGCAATTTCCAGAATCTTTTCTTCATTAAAATTAAAATAAGTGGCCTCCCAGTTGTTCAAAAGAACCGGACGTTCTCTCTCTCTCCATTTTCCTCTGACAAGCCTTTCGTTGAACAAATCATGAAAATTGCGGCTCATTCCGCTTAATCCTTCTGAAGAGTACGTCATAACAGCTTCTGGTGTCTGGAACTCCTCTTCCTTTCCGAGAACCCAGTCAAATTCAAATGGATTGATACCCAGACTCACTCGAGCCGTCTCAAAACGGTTTACCTCAATCTGTGCCAAAAAGTTACCACTGTAAATCAGGCAGAACCCATATGCTTCCCCAGATAACTCTGTCGTATTTGCCCGCTTTAATGCAAGAAATGGATTGTGATCCTGACTGCTGATTCCCCTTGCGCTATAAACAGACTGAATTCCTTTTGCCAGTTTGCGCTGTGTTATATGCCGCTCTCTGGACCATGCCCCATCTAAATGAATCATTTCAAATTCACTGTCGTACAGATCAACGGACATGGACATCGCTCTGGTCAAATGAAGTTTTTGTTCTCCATGGTTGATAAACCGTACACTTCTGCAAACCGTATCATAATGATCATAAATCGTATAGCTCAGAACCATTTCTGTCTGAATCAACGTATCTTCCAGAATCAGTTCCAATGTCTGTGCATCTTCTTCCCCTTCCGTATAGGTTGCCGGAAGTCCATTTAATTTTTTCTTACCTGCAAAAATTTGGTGTCTTTTATATGTAAATCCAGTAATGCGACTTCCATTTTCCTGCTGAATCTGATATGCCGGCTCTCTGAAATCAGTCGTACCATATGCGGGATACTCCTGGCGAATGGTATCCAGTGTAAACAGAAAATCATTTTCATATACATACGCTGTATGACTTTGTGTCCGCATCTGAATCAGATGTTGGAAAGAGTCTCTGTGCGTCAGCCTTTTACCAAAATACAGATGTCCCGGTTGTCCATTTTCCAGAATACACAGGATGTAACTGATGCGATCATTTTGAAGATGAAACTCCCTTGTCTTCTCATTAAAAATTATATTGGCCATAATGCCTCCTCCTTTTCTTTTATAAACGCGCGTTTATAAAAGTCAAAAAAAATATCGGTGGCGTGAACGCGCGTTTATAATGTTTTTATTTTTACCGCCCAGAATCATCTAGGCGGTTGAACCTTTTACAAGTGTTGCTTTGCAAAAAATCTTGTCTCTTTTTTCTATGCCCAACACAGCTTCTACTGCTGTTTTGGCTAGTTGCTCAATGGAAATCTCTACAGAAGTCAGATAATATCCAATATCCTCAAAAGAAGAGTCGTAGTCACATCCAACCACGGAAAAATCCGTTGGAATTTGAAGTCCCAGACTGTTCGCTGCACGAATCGCTGCAATCGCCATAGTATCGTTAGACACATACACTGCGGTATAAGACTGATTCAGTATCTTCAATGCCGCTTCATATGCCTCATTCGATTCAAAATTGCCCGGGATAATCAAGATCTCATCTTCAGAAATCCCATACTCCCGCATGGCTCTTAGATATCCCTTCTTGCGATCTTTGGAGGACAATCGATGATCACCTGCGATATGAGCGATTCTGCGATGACCGGAGTCCAACAAATGACGAGTCGCAATATAGCCTGCATTCTCATTCTCGCTATAGATACCTTTAACGTTATCTGCCTCCATCATATTCGAATCCGGATCAATCACTACCATATTGAACCCTTCAGAAATCAACTGATTAAGACTCTCCATTTCAAATTCAAATCCGATAAAAATTCCACCTGAAATCTCCCGATTCAGATACATATTTTCAATCTTTCTGTAATCCTCTGGCTTCGATACAATGAAAACTGAAATGATATGCTCATATTGCTTACTCTGAGAAATCAGTTCTGCAATCAGCCGCAAAAAATAAGGATGTTTTCGACCTCTCCATCGATTCTTTCCCTGATTATAATCTGAAATAAATAACGCAATTTCCTGCTTGGCTTTTCCCGCCAGAACACGCGCAAAAGAATTCGGTTCATAACCATATTCTTTTACAACATCCATAACCTTTTTCCTTGTTTCCTCAGGAACATTCGAATAGTTATTAATTACTCTGGATACTGTACTTCTGGAAACATTGGCTAATCTGGCAATCTCTTCACTCGTAATTTTCAATTTGCTGCTCCTGTAAACGCGCGTTTATTTTTATAGAACCATCATACCATAAAGGCATCTCTTTGTAAACATTTTTTATATATTTTGTATATTTTTCATTTTCTTATTGTTATTTATTTATCACATTTTACTCTTTCCAATATTTTAACAAACGCATCGCCACACTCCGATGTTGTCGCACTGCCGCCCTGATCCACCGGAAGTCCGATCTTTTCCACCAGCATTTTCTCAATGCAGTCAATTACTTTCTTCCCCCAGTCTTCATGCCCAAAGAAATCCAGCATCTGAGAAGCCGACCAGATTGCCGCCATCGGATTGGCAATGTCCTTTCCTGCAATATCCGGTGCAGATCCATGGATCGGTTCAAACATGGACGGGAATCTTCGTTCCGGGTTCAGGTTGGCACCGGCTGCCAGTCCCATACCTCCTGCAATGGCAGCGCCCAGATCAGTCAGAATATCACCGAACAGATTGGATGTCACAACGATCTGAAATCTCGCCGGATCCCTGACCATATACATGGAAGCAGCATCCACCAGAAGAGAATGGGTCTCCACATCCGGGTACTCTCGTCCAACCTCCGCGAAGATCTGATCCCAGAATACCATGGAATAATTGAGCGCATTTCCTTTGCTGATACTGGTCAATGATTTTTTCTCTTTTCTGGCAAGCTCATAGGCATAGCGAATCACTCTCTCGCAACCCTTTCGTGAAAAGACGCCGTCCTGAATCACCACCTCCTGCTCGGTACCCGGATACAGCCATGCGCCCTGACCGCTGTACTCTCCTTCGCTGTTTTCACGGACAAAGGTCATATTCACATCTTCCGGTTCCACATCTTTCAGTGGGCAATTTGCTCCCTTCAGCAGTTTAACCGGGCGAAGATTGATATACTCATCAAAATCATGCCGAATCCGAAGCAGAAGATCACGCAGAGAGATGTGATCCGGAACTCCCGGATATCCGACAGCACCAAGCAGAATCGCATCATACTGCTTCAGGATCTCGATGCCATCTGCCGGCATCATTTCCCCATGCTTCAAATAATATTCGCATCCCCATGGATATTCATCAAATTCAAAACGGAAACCTCCATCCAACTCAGATACCCGGTTCAGCACCTTCCGGCACTCACTGATGACCTCCGGTCCAATTCCATCTCCTGCTATTACAGCTACACGATAAATATTCATACTTTCACATTCTCCTTTCGTTTTCACGAACCATTTGACTCTGATATCATCAGCTTATCACATGCAAATCAGAAAATGAAATACCGGATTGTTAGTGACCATAAGTTTTATTTATGGTACAATACAAAATACAGAGCAGTTTCTCAGAAAGGAGACCGGAATGACCATTCAGCAGCTTCAGTATTTTATCACGGTATGTAAATATAAAAACTTTACGAAAGCAGCAGATGAGCTGCGCATTTCTCAGCCCGGCATCTCTTTCGCCATGAAGGAGCTGGAGAAAGAATGTGGTGTTGCATTGTTTCACAGACAAAAGAATAACATAAGTATTACTGATGAGGGGATCACATTTTTAGGAGAAGCAGAAAAAATGATGGGACAATATGAAGAATTGTCAAAAACGGTGAAAAACCTGTCCGAGGGAAGGGATTATCTGAAGATCGGAATTGCCCCGATGGGCGGAAATGCTGTTTATCCCGGGATCCTGCGGCGCTTTCTCACGAAATACCCGGAAGTAGAAGTGGAAACCACAGAAGATTCCAATGAAGCATTATTTCAGATGCTGGACAGCCGCAGCATCGACCTCGCACTGACAGTCACCCGTACGCTGCCGGACAGCAATTATCAGTTTCAGATCCTTCGAACCAGCCGCCTGATGCTCTGCATAAGCCGCAGCAGCGATTTGGCCGCACGGGAAACTGTGACATTGGAAGAGCTCGGGCAGGAGCCGGTAGTCATGCTGACGGATCATTACAGTCAGACCCGTTTTCTGAAGCGAATTTTTGAAGCGCATGGGATATCCCCTAACGTAATCTTATATACGCATCAGGTCATATCCATCCTGCAGTTTATCAAACAAAATGCCGCTGTCGGCTTCCTCCCGGAGGAATATCTGGAAGGAAATCCTGACATCATCGGATTCGCGATGCCGGATATTCCCCCGGCATCGATCTGCATGGTATGGAAAAAGGATCCATACCACTATTCGGCAGTAAAAAAATTCACCGCTTTCCTGAAGGCTGCATCAAACCGGCAAACAGCTCTGCCGGAACATACGCCTTAACCGCAATTCCGTCTGCCTGATACTCTTCCGAAAGAAGCTCTCCGTATTTCCGGATGGTCTGGATCTTTCCGGCTTCCTGATAGGAAAAAATGCGCTCCAGATAGATTTTCTGGCTGCGCAGAATCTGCTCCAGCGTATCCGTCAATGCATCCAGACCCTCCCCTGTTTTTGCGGAGATCCGCACCTGATAGTCGGACCGCAGATCCCGCGGAAGTTCTTCGTCAGTCTTACGATCGATCTTGTTAAATACGGTCACGATAACCTTATCTCCAATCTCAAGATCGCGCAGAGTTTCGTACACCACATGCATCTGCATATCCATCTGCGGGTTGGAGCAGTCCACCACATGCAGGATGATATCGCTGTATTTCGCCTCTTCCAGCGTACTCTTGAACGCCTCAATCAGATGATGCGGCAGTTTCCGGATAAAGCCGACGGTATCTGTCAGAAGGATCTGCTGGCCGCTCTCCAGCGTCAGACTGCGCGTGGTCGGATCCAGTGTTGCAAACAGCTTATCCTCTGCCAGTATTCCGGCATCGGTCAGATGATTCAGAAGGGTAGACTTTCCTGCATTGGTATAGCCTACAATTGCCGCAACCGGCGTATGGGCTTTCTCCCGCTGTCTCCGGATCACATCGCGGTGGCGCTTTACCTCTTCCAGTTCTGCTTTCAGCTGGCTGATCCGCTCATGGATCAGACGGCGGTCCATCTCCAGCTTTTTCTCACCCGGACCGCGTGTTCCGATACCGCCGCCCAGACGGGACAGCGAACTGCGAAGTCCCACAAGTCGGGCCGCACGGTACTTCAGCTGTGCCAGCTCGACCTGAATCTTTCCTTCGCTGGTCGTTGCGCGAGATGCAAAAATATCCAGAATCACCATCGTACGATCCATGACCTTGGTGTCCAGTGCATCTTCCAGATTGCGCAATTGCGCCGGAGAAAGCTCGTCATCGCAAACCACGCCGGTTGCCTGCAGTTCCCAGATGCGCTCCCGCACCTCCTCGATTTTTCCTTTTCCCAGATAAGTTCCCGGGTGCACCTGCTCGCGGTTCTGGATCATCTTGTCTACCGTTACC
>JALFHZ010000206.1 GCA_022776445.1 Lachnospiraceae bacterium | reverse complement strand
TTCATTCAGCTTGCCCTTTTCCTCATCCACAATATTCTCATACAGACGGCACTCCACCTTCTTGGCTGTCTCAGCTGCTACCCAGTGGATGGTGCCTTTCACCTTGCGTCCGGTAAAGCCGGAACCGCTCTTCGTCTCCGGATCATAGGTCGCGTGAATCACGGTAATATTACCATTCTCATCTTTCTCAACACCGGTACAGGTTACAAAGTAAGCACTCATGAGACGTACTTCATTGCCCGGGAACAGACGGAAATATTTCTTCGGCGGAACTTCCATAAAATCTTCCCGCTCAATGTAGAGTTCTCTGCCAAACGGTACCATACGGGAACCCAGTTCCGGATTCTCCAGATTGTTCGGAACCTCCAGCATCTCAATCTGTCCCTCCGGATAGTTGTCAATCACCAGCTTAACCGGATCCAGTACCGCCATCATACGGGACTTTTTCAGCTTCAGATCCTCACGGATACAGTACTCCAGCAAAGCGTAATCCACAGAGCTGTTCGCCTTAGCCACGCCAACCAAATCCACAAACATCCGAATGGACTCCGGAGTGTAGCCGCGCCGTCTCAAAGCAGCGATGGACACCAGACGCGGGTCATCCCAGCCGTCTACAATACCGTCTTCCACCAGTTTCTTAATATAACGCTTACCGGTAACCACATTCGTCAAATACAGTTTTGCGAACTCAATCTGACGCGGAGGATTCTCAAATTCACACTCTCTTACGACCCAGTCGTACAGCGGACGATGATCCTCAAATTCAAGCGTACAGATAGAATGTGTGATATGCTCAATCGCATCCTCAATCGGATGTGCAAAATCATACATCGGATAGATGCACCACTTATCGCCGGTATTATGATGGCTCATATGTGCTACACGATAGAGTACCGGATCCCTCATGTTGATATTCGGAGATGCCATATCAATCTTCGCACGAAGCACCTTCTCGCCATCTTTGTATTTTCCTTCCTTCATCTCCTCAAACAGACGCAGGTTTTCCTCAATACTGCGGTTGCGGTAAGGGCTCTCCTTACCCGGTGTCTTGAAATCGCCCCGGTATTCCCGAATCTCTTCCGCACTCAGATCACAGACAAATGCCTTGCCCTTCTTAATCAGGAGCACTGCACGATTGTACATCTCATCAAAATAATCGGAAGCAAAGAACAGACGATCTTCGAAATCTGCACCAAGCCACTGTACGTCCGCTTTGATGGACTCTACAAACTCAATCTTCTCTTTCGTCGGATTGGTATCATCAAAACGCATGTTGAACTTACCGTTGTACTTCTGAGCCAGTCCGTAATTCAGCAGGATTGACTTTGCATGTCCGATATGCAGATAGCCATTCGGCTCCGGTGGGAAACGTGTCTGAACATGATTATAAACACCCTCTGCCAGATCTTTCTCAATCTCCAGCTCTATAAAATTCTTGGAAACAACCTCTTTCCCGGTCGTCTCTTCCGCCAAAACTTCTTTTTCTTTTTCCATCTCTGAAGCCCTCCATCGCTGCAGTGCCGCACCGGCTCTGCGATTGTTAGATAAGCTATTATATCATTACGATATGTTTTTTTCAAGATTAATCGGATCGGTAATCTAATCATTCATATCTGTGTAACCAAAGCTATTCCTTCCCGGACTTCTGTGGCTGGGTGCCAAAATAAAAACAAACAATCATAGTAAAATAGTCAGGAACTGATCACCGGTGATTTCTCCCACGCAGGTCAACCCAATAAATGCTCCGGTCAAAGCCAGAGTTATGATCGATTTGCAACTATACAAACATCTGAAAGAATAAAATGTCGGCTCTTTACATGCTTCCGCCAATCAGAACATCCGAAACATACTCTCCGGCAATTGCTTTCAGCTGCTCCATCTTTTCCTTCGATGGCGCCTCTGTATGAAAAGTCCCTACATTTCCCAATGACTCGTTCTTGGACTCTCCCAGACTGTGATATGGAAGCAGATGCATGGAAACATCTTTTCCCAGGACCTCTGCTGCGAATCTGGCGGTCCGGCGAATATTCTCCTCAGAATCATTACAGCCCGGAACCACGGGAATCCTAATTACAGTAGGAACATGTAAATCATTGTGAATGTGACGAATTCTATCCAGGATCTGCTCGTTCGGTACTCCTGTCAAGCGCTTATGTTCTGCTGAATCCATATGCTTGATATCCAAAAGTGCCAAATCCACATGAGCATAAATCTTGTCAATCACGGCTTCTGACGCAAAGCTGCAGCTTTCAACTGCCGTATGAATCCCAGCCTCCTGACACGCTTCTAAAAAAGCCGATACAAACTGCGGATACATTACTGCCTCTCCCCCGCTGACCGTCACACCGCCACCAGAAGTATCATAAAAAAGCTTGTCTGCTGCTACTCTTTCCAAAACCTGTTCTACCGTCATTTCTTCTCCGGCAATCTCTCTTGCTTTTCCCGGACAAACAGACACACATACACCACAATGAACACATGCATCACGGTTGGTTCTGGCAACCATCTTTCCGTCCACCAGTTCCATGCAAATGGCCTGCTGCGGACAGACTGCTAAGCACCTTCCGCAGCCGGTGCATTTGCTTTTATAGCTCATAAGTTCCGGACAGGGAGAATTAGACTCCGGATTCTGGCACCACAGACATCTCAGGGGACAGCCCTTCACAAATACGGTGGTACGGATCCCCGGACCATCATGAATGCTGAAACCTTGCACGTTAAATACAGGTGCCTTTAATTGTAATTTTTCTTTGTCCATTCTCCCCAACCTTTCTATCGTCTATGGTCTGCCCGCCATCTGAAACGTTCCGATTACAGGGACTGCTCAGATCTGGAAATGATTTCATTCTGGCTTGCAGGAGTCAGAATTGTAAAGTAAGTACTATAACCTGCTACACGTACTACCAAATCTTTATATTCCTTCGGGCTCTTCTGCGCCTTCTTCAATGTCTCATTGGACACCACATTAAACTGTACCTGTTTTCCGCCATTTAACAGATATGTCTTCACCATGTTAGCCAGCTTCATACGGTCGATCTCAGTTTCCATGGAAGATGGAAGCATCTTCATATTCAGCAGAGTTGCCTGGAATTCATCCTGATTTACAGCCATACCGCTGCGGAAAACAGCTGTCGGTCCGTTGACATCCGTACCCTGCTGCGGAGAAATGGTTCCATCAGCCAGAGGCTCACCAAAGCATCTTCCATCTGGTGTTGCACAGGTATAAGAACCACCTGGTACATTAGCAGTGATGGAGATACCGGTAACTTTTGGCGGTACTCCGTAAATCGTAGTCAGTTTTTCCGCACTCTGGCACCAGAAGTGATACAGATCAGCCAGAAGCTCATCAGCAAACATATTGCCATTGCCATATTTCGGAGCTTCCTCACAAAGTTTCTTTATCTCCTCATAGCCTTCCCAGTTTGCCTCCAATGCCTTACGCAACTCCTCCATGGTAAATTTCTTTTCTTCAAATACCAGCTTCTTGATAGCCGCCATGGAGTTGGCTACATTTACCATACCAACCGGATTCAAAACTGCCGAGTTCTCGTATTTCATCTTGCGATTGTTGATGTCACGTCCGGAGGAAATGCCCTCATAAGCAAATGCAGAATGAACCACATCACACTGTGTATGACGAGTTACATAATTCAGTACATTATGCTCCTCATTGTACATAGACTGGAAATAAGCCAGCTGTGTCTTAAATGCATTTAAAAAGTCCTCAAAGGTCTCAAAATCCTTCATCTCACCAGTCTTCGGTCCCAGCTGCTCCCCGGTACTTGCCAAAACACCGTTTCTCATGGTAATCTCAAGCACCTTAGGGCAGATAAACATACCAATTGCAGAGATTCTGGATCTTCCCGGAATATTCAGATCCAGACATCCTGATAAAGCAAAGGAACGTGCGGTCTCAATATCCATGCCAGGCTCTCTCATAACGGTTCTGATATAGCTGTCCTCGGAAATAAATGCCGGCATACCAATACCAGTCTTCACAACCTCCATGCCCTTCTTCAGAAGCTCATCTGGTGTGTCTTTATTCACACGGATTGTAATCGTAAAATGAGGAGTACGGATTTCATTGGCAGATTCCAAAATCAGATAAGATAACTCATTGGTAGCATCTTCGCCCGTCTTTGGATCGCATCCACCGATAACCGCATTATTCCAGCGAGCCATTCCGGCCCATTTGGAACGCTGTGCCTTACCGCCGTTTACAAAGTTAAACTGCATGATTTTAATTCTAAGACACTCAATCAGCTCCAGCGCTTCATCAGATGTAATTTCTCCATTCTCCAAATCCTTCTTATAGTATGGATACAGATACTGATCCATACGTCCCAGAGGCGTGGTACCATGGGCAACCATCATCCAGTAGAACCACAGATTCTGCATTGCATCACGGAAATTTCGTGATGGATTGTCTGCAATCCAGTGACATGTATCTGCCATACGCAGAAGCTCCGCTTTTCTCGCCTCATCCTCAGTTTCTTCCGCCTTCTTTAAGCAGGCATCACCATATCGATGATACATTCTTACCATCGCGCTGAGCGCAATGATAACAGCACGATAATAGTCAGACTTTTCAATACCGTCTAAATCGGTATATTTCACATTAGCTAATGCCTCTTTTGCCTCATTTAAGGTCTTCGTAATTCCTTCATTGATGATTTTTTCATAATCCGGAATAAACAGAGAATATCCGATTCCAAGTCCCCATCCGAAGCCTGCACCGCCCTGTCCTCTTCCTGCTTTTCTGTCCTGCCATGGCGGGCAAAGAATACCAGAACGGATAAATGCCCAGATACGATCTCCGTCATAGAAACGGCCTTGCCACTCGTTCATGGTACGGCCCTTCTCTCTCCAGAACTCATCGCACTCACGCCATTTTACACGATCTTCCTCATCAATCTCTACTACGCCGCCTTTTAAAAACTCCTCAAAATCATCATCCGGCCACGCTGGTCCCCAAACCATACCTTCCATTCCATTTGGCTTAGATGCCACATTGCCTGCAATCAGCTCATCCTCATCAATATAGATCGTTCTCTTATCCAGATAATCCGCCGTGGCATAAGCACGCTGCAAAATCATTGGAAGACCCTCATGCTTTTCCACAGACTCTTTGTAAATCAGAGGCTTTTCCACACAAATTTTCAGTTTTCCGTTATTAATCTTCGAATACATTCTTTGAATTCTGTCAGTCATTGTTCGTGTTCCTTTCCTAAATTATTTTATATCAATGCGATAAGTTCTCTCACATCTTTCAATTCTTCCAGATGCATCACTGCTTCATAAATCCTATCCAAACGTTCCCTGGAATATCTCTTTACGGACATTGCCGCACATTGGTAGAACTTTTCTTTCCGCTGTTCTTCACTCATCGGATTCTCCATACATCCCAACGGGAAATCCATATGAGTCATATACGTTCCTCTGGATGTACGAATCGTAATGTCGGTATATTTGTTCTGCTCCTTGGTAAGATGAGGTAAAATCTCACAGGTCACCTTATCCGCTATATCCAGCACCTCCGGACGTTCCAGACACTCCGACTGGAAACTTGCCAGCGTCAGTTCTCCATCATGCACCATCGTTCCAAGGATAAATGGCATGCTGAATTTAGCTATTCCCGGTGCCTTCGGACGGTACTTCACTTCCGCCGGCTCCATGACCATTCTTCCCACCTCGTGCATGGCAATGTGGATTTCCTCTATCTCATGCTCCTGGATCTCATGCTCCTTTATCAGTTTCATAACCCCTTCCACAGATGTGTGGGTTGCCCGGCAACAAGGCCAGGGCTTAAAACTGATAAATTCACTCTGATAAACTTCTCCAAGCCTGTCTGTCACTTTTTCCAATGTCACGTTATCTCTCGCATACATATGATAGTATCCAAGCTTTCCTTCCAATGGTTCATCAAATCTAGCATGTACTCCCTTTTGCGCAAGAAGAACCGACTGAAGCGCCGACTGTGCTGCAAAGCCTTCTCGTATCGTCCGCATGGAAGACTCTTTACTATGTGCAGCCTGACCACTGCTGGTAAACGACATATTTAATGCGATTGCATCCATAAACTGCCCGTAATCCAATCCAAGCATTTTTCCGACTCCGAAAACAGCACCCATGGAACCATGAACCGGAGGCATATTCCAGCCATATTTCAAAAGATCTTCATTACTTCCTAAATCCAGTCTGCAGCAAATATCACTGGCCAGAACCAACGCAAGCAAAAAATCTTTTCCGCTGATACCTCCTGTTTTTTCAGCCAGTGCCATACAAGCCACCGTTGATGCAGAATTAGGATGTACCATAGCTATTTCATGAGAATCCTCATAATCCAGTACATGAACTAACGCGCCATTAGCCAATGCTGCCTTAACCGGCGACACCTTATGTTCGGAGCCAAATAGCGTGGCTGTCGGTTCTCCCGGATTTTCTTCCACATATCTTATAAAGGCTTCTGCCTCTTTTCCCTGAGAAGTAGCTGCCATCATAACAGAAAACAAATCCAAGACTGACTGTTTCTGTACTTCAATTACATGAGCCGGAAGCTTCTCGAAAGAAGCTTCCAGCACATAGGTTACGAGCTTGTCTGATATTGTAATCAAGCCTGCACCTCCTGTTCCTTAGTTATACAGACCAACAGCACCAAGCAATGCTGCAAGAACAGACAGTAACGCTGCAGATACGATAAGAGGAATAAACATCTTCTCACGAATATCATCCTGCTTAATGTTAGCCAGAGTTAATGCACCACCGCCAGAGAACGGGGAAACTGCAGATGCATTCGCACCAATGGCAATACCATGATACATTGCTGCATAGCTTGCACCGGATGCAGCCGCAACGCTGGGAACTAAAGCAAATACTGTCGGTACAACTACAGAAGAACCTGCTGCGAAAATACTCATGAATGCAGATAACAGGACAAATAACGGAACAACCAAAGCGGTATTTACATTTGCTCCGATCCAGGTTCCGATCAGGTCAATTGCACCACCCTCAGATGCCACACCAACCAGCATGCTGACACCACCTAACATCATCAGTGTATTCCATGGAATATGTCTGGTTACTATCACCTTGTCATCTGCAACCTTCAGGATACCTGCAATCGCTGCCAGGGTTACACATACCAGAGAGATATCCAGTTTCCTGGATAATGCAGCTGCTGCTTTTACACCTACACTGCCAAGTAAAGCCGGTATAACCATTAAAACAATCAAAAACAGAATCAATGCCAATGTCTGTTTCTGTTTTGCAGTCATCGGTTCCGGTTTCTGAACAAAATCAGTTGCAACTTTAGCCTTCCAGCCTTTAAATAAGACGAAGATCACAACACCTGCTGCAATTGCAAAAATCATGCTGGACCACTGTCCTCCCAGAATAATGGACTCCATCTCTTCTGCATATGGACTGGTTTCCAGAACACCTCTCTGAATACTTGCTCCCTGTCCCCACGGAACCTGAGAACCGATGTATGCTCCCATATTTACCATAAGAGCACCGAACAGCGGACTTAAACCTGTCGCCAGACATACAGAGATAATAATGGGCATCAATACTGCATTTGGTGCATATGGAGAAGCACCGGTCATACAGATGACACCGGAGATAAAGAAAAATACCCACGGAAGAATACTTGGCAGATTCCTAAACTTGTAAACCAGAAGTAAAGTAATCTGTCTTAATGTGCCATTTTCATTGGCATAGCCAAATAACCAGCAGATACCAATAATCGTAAATGTAATCTTTGTAGGAAACATGTTAATATATGCAGATGTCTTGATTCCCATTCCGAACACTGCCAAGAAATAACCAAATACCATGGCAATAAGACCAATATTCACCTTCATCTTATTACCCAAACCAATAGAAGCCACCATGCCAATCAGGAACCATATCAATACCATTTCGGCTGTCATAAAAGAATTCCCCCTTCTTTTTTATATGGCTGCGCGCAACTCTTGTTAAGTTGTATGATAATTATATAACGCTCATTTAATATCCACAATATTTCCCCATATATCTTATTTTTTCTTGTGCAGATATGCTTTTCTGTTTTTTTCCATTTCAGCACTTTTGCACTATTTTTTTCATATCCTATAGTTTTTTATATCAATGAATGCTATAATGTTGTCAATAATTTTTATAAAAAGGATGATTGCTATGTCACATATTTCCTATTGGATGAATGCTGTGAATGCCTGTTCTGCACAAAGCTTTATCGCACATCATAATCTTCCGCTAATCGAGTCCATTCGTTTCATTCCCAGTGCAGATACATTTTCCAAAAACACTTTATATCTTGGGTGCGTGAAAGATTTGGCAGCAGCTCTGGATTCCGCAGATGATAAGACTGATCTGAACGAAATCACATTTTTTATATCCAATACTGCCGAAGTGTCCATAAACGATCTGCGCAGCAATGCACACTTACGACAGTTCAACCTGGTGTGCGGAAAAACAGACTTATTAACCATGTACGACTCTTTAAACAGCCTGATGCTTCAATATCGCTCGTGGGAAAAGGCTTTTGAGATCGTCTCCGGCCACGGACACTCCATACAGGACATCGTAGATACCGCTTCCAAATTGTGTAATTCCAATATTTTTCTGCTGAACACAGCAGGAAAACTGATTGTCTGCCATGTAAATTCTGACATTCCTGATTCCGTATCCCGGGAGCTGGCTGAAACCGGCTTTCTTTCCCCTGAACTGACTGCCACATTAATCAGTTCCGGATGTGAATCCAGAATCGTCAGAAAAGAACTGGCAGACGGCTGTTCCTGCTGGATTTACAAAGTAACGAAACACGGAACCGCCATTTCTCATATGCTTTTCATTAGGAAAGAGCCTGACCGGAATTTTGATATCTACACAATCATGGAACTGACCAGGAACTCAATCCACAAGCTTATGGCAGAAAGCGGCGGTCCTGCTTATTGGGCCGGAGAACGATTCAAATCCATTCTGGAAGACATTGTGGAAGGACGACTTACGGATAACTATGAAATCAACCGACGATTTTCCATGATTTCCTGCAGTACGGGTATGTTTTGTACCTTTATCATCATCGGCTTTCATATTCCAAAAACCCTGGACCAAAATGCCACCCAGTTTCTTACGGAATTAGAAGAATTGTTCCCAGATAATCATGCTGCGATCTATGACGGCTGCGTCGTCATAATGCTATCAAAACCAACCAGAATCTTCCAACCAAAACCGATTTTTGACAGCTCTGCATTTACCAAATTGTTAAAAAACTATGATGCATATGCTTCTATCAGTAATGCTACCAGCCATCGCTCTCTGCTGCGTACCCAGTATATTATGACAAAGCAGGTTCTGATCCTCGGCCGCAAACTTTTTCCTGATTCCAAAGAACGATACTACTTTTTTGAGGATTTCGCGGAATATCTGACAATCGATTTTTCTATTTCTAATTTCCGCCACATGTTCGGGCATGATGATATTGTTCTTTTAATCCATCCCGATGCTATGAAGCTGGTAAAATATGATAGGGATCATGGAACCAATCTGCTGGAATTTGTCTACTACTACTGCCTGTGCAACTGCAATATCAATCACACTGCCAAAAGGGCCTACATGCACCGCAACACCGCATCAAGCCGTCTGGCTAAAGTGAATGAATTAATTACGGCTGACCTGGAAAATGGAGAAGTCCAGCAGCGCATGATTTTTTCTTACAAAGTTTATCGATATTACAGCCGATGTTCTGACTTTAATCTGGAAACACGGATGGAAAAGGACGTCCTTCAAAGATAATCGTAAAGAGAAATCGCTGCATCCCTTGAATTTAACAGGCTGCAGTTTGCACCTATCCGGTGTTTGTAGTCGTTTTTCAGATGGTCAGCCTGCTCCTGCTCAATATCGCGGGCAATATCTTCTGCGATGTTGCTGACATATATGGCACTATATATGTCAGCTGAAAGCAGATGGATAGGGAAAGTCTGTATGGATGAGAAAACTGATTCGCACTAAAAAAACACTCATTCGCACTTATCAGGATAAAACAAAAAATCCCAAAATTCCGTGAAACCCTTTGTTTTCAAGGAATCTTGAGATTTCTATCTTTGATATCAAAGCTGCTGACGGGAATCGGACCCGT
>JALFHZ010000170.1 GCA_022776445.1 Lachnospiraceae bacterium | reverse complement strand
AATCCGGCAAACAGCGGAATTCCCATCAGAGAAAGGCTGGCAATCGTCAGGCATCCGAACGTCACCGGCATCCTCCGTCCCAGGCCGTCCAGCTCATAGACATGGGTTTTCCCGGTCTGGTGCATCACCGCTCCGGCACAGAAAAAGGAACAGATTTTCATAAAGGCATGGGCCGCCATATGGCTCAGTGCCGCAGCCAGTCCTGCCGCGCTCATCAGCGATGCACCAAACAGAATATAGGACAGATTACTGATGGTCGAGTAAGCCAGCCGCCGCTTCCAGTGTACCTCCCGCACCGCCATGGTCGAGCCATAGACAATGGTGAGCATGGCTGCGGTCATGACTGTCCACTGCGCCCAGGTTCCCTGCAGGAATGCCGTCCCGTAGCTGTAATAGGTGAATCTCATAATCGCAAACGCACCGGATTTTACAACCGCCACTGCATGCAGCAGAGCGGTCACCGGCGTCGGTGCCACCGTCGCATCAGGCAGCCAGCCATGACAGGGAAACAACGCCGTCTTGACGCCAAATCCGAAAAACGCCAGCACGTAGATCAGAAGCAGTACCTGCCGGAGCTCTCCCGCTATCTGCGGATCCAGCACACCGCCTGCCAGAAATTCCGTATTCCCGGTAGTGGAAAATCCAAGCACAAACACCATTCCCAGAAATGCAAAGGCCGCACCTCCGATCGAGTAATACAGATATTTTCTGCTGGCACGCACTGCCTCCCGGGTCATCGGATACAGAACCAGCGGAAAGGTCACCAGGGTCAGGACCTCATAGAACAGGTACAGTGTCACCAGATTGCCCGCCAGGGCAATCCCGAGAGTCACTCCATAGGTCATGATATAAAAGGCAAAAAATGCCGGTTTCCTGGTCTCTTCCTTCATATACTCAAACGCATACAGCGTTGCCAGAGGCCACAAAAACGCCACAAGCCCCGCAAATACGCTTCCCATCAGATCCAGCTTGAACATAACGGTCAGATTGCCAAACAGCCGGAACAACACCAGACTGCGGATCACCGTTTCTCCATCGATCCAGGATTTCCACAGACCTGCAAGGAGCAGAAACACCAGTGTGCTGTTGAACAGCACCAGCCCTTCCACTCCGGCGTCCATATGCTTCTCTCCCGCACTCCCCCGAATGCCGGAGCGCAGAACCAGAAGCAGCATACCGCCCAGAATCGGCAGAAACACCGGCAGTGCAAGACAACATTCACTCATAGTCATCCCTCCATCAAAGCACAGTTTCGGCAACGGCCTGTATGCACCGAATCAGCCATCCCGGAAAACATCCAAGAATCAGAGAAGCAATCGCCAGCGCACCGATGGGAATCAGCATGAGCACGGATGGCTCTTTGCCCAACAGGTTCCGCTCCCGCAGTTCTCTGTCGTCAAATTCCTGCCCCGGAAAAAATCCCTGGATCGTCACAGGCAGCAGATACCCGGCCGTCAGAAGTGCGCTCACCAGAAGCACCGCCGGTCCTGCATATGCAAAGGCTCCTGTTTCGGACGCAAGTGCCCCCGTGGCAAGATACCATTTGCTGATAAATCCGCTTGCAGGCGGGATACCTACCAGCGCCAGGGACAGCAGGGTGTAAAAGCCCAGCGTTTTCGGCATCACGCGTCCCAGACCGCGCATCTCCCCCACTCTGGTCCATCCGGTCTGCACAATGACCGCACCTGCCACGAGGAACAGTCCGTTTTTGATCACGGAATGGAAGACCACATGGGACAGCGCCCCGACAAACGCATCCGCCTGCAGAAGACTCAGCCCAAACAGCACATAGGATACCTGACTCACGGTAGAATATGCCAGACGTTTCTTAAACACCTGCTCTTTATAGGCCAGCATGGAGCCCATAAACACAGTCAGCAAAGCCAGCACCATCCACACCGTCTGTACCCAGGTTCCCCGGATCGTATCCGGACCGACCACATAGTATACGACACGGATCACTGCCAGCACACCCGACTTGGTAATCACACCGGACAGCACCGCACTGGCAGGCGCCGGAGCCACCGGATGTGCCGTCGGCAGCCAGCCATGCAGCGGAAACATGCCTGCCTTGGTTCCGAAGCCGATCAGCAGACAGCAGACAGACACAAGAAGAAGCGTCCGGTTTCCTGCCAGAATACCTGGTACTCCTCCCGGTGTAAATGTCAGGTTCCTGCAGACACCGGCCAGGAAAAAAATCCCAAACAGTGCCAGAAAAGCTCCGGCAACCGAATAAAACAGATATTTCAGCCCAGCCATCACCGCCGCTTTCGTCCGCTCATGCAGTACCAGCGGCAGAGAAGTCAGCGTCATCAGTTCGTAAAATACATACATCGTAATCAGGTTTGCAGAAAAATCCAGTCCGATCAGAACGCCCTCCACAATCAGATAAAACCCGAAAAACCGGCTTTCCTCTTCCTCATGTGACAGATAGGAAATGGAATAGATTCCCACACAAAGCCACATCACCGAAGTCAGCGCCGCAAACAGCCTGCTGATTCCGTCAATCTGAAACCTGATCGTAATCGTGTCCGTAAGCTTCCCGAGTTCCACAGCTCCCCCGGCAGCCAGTGCCGAAACCACCAGCAGAAGCTCCGCAGCCAGTGCCGCCACGAGAATTCCCGTCCGCACAGTCCGGTTTTCTCCCGCCTTTGCGGACACCAGCAGCAGAATTCCGGCTAATATCGGTAATATCACCGGCAACAGCAATCTCATACATCCATCCTCCTTCTAATCAAACATCATAAGTCCATCCCCGATGGCTTTGACAATCGGCTGTGAGCCCATGCCCAGAACCAGGTTCAGAACAATAAAACACAGAATCGCCAGTCTGAGATTCCAGGAAGTCTTTCCCTTCCCTCCGGCCGCATCCCCTTCCTTCTGCGCCGGCCGGTAGAGCGTAATCACCAGACGCAGGAAATACACGGCGTTCAGCGTTGTGCTGACTGCCAGCGCAATCAGCGTAATCAACATCTTATGAGGACTCTGCAGCGCCGAAGCTGCAAACAGCAGCTTGGAAATAAAACCGGAAAGCATGGGAAATCCCACCATGGACAGGGCACCTACGGTAAATCCAATGCCTGCCAGCGGATTCCGGTATCCGGCTCCCCGCAGACTTCCA
>JALFHZ010000136.1 GCA_022776445.1 Lachnospiraceae bacterium | reverse complement strand
GCTGCCTGATGAAGATTTGAATCAAATTTTAAAAATCCCATAGCGATGGGTTTATTAAAGTTACCCTTTTTTACATCAGCTGCTTGAAAAAATTTTATTAACATTTTTTATCTTACCTATTGACATTTCTTAGCTGGACTTCTTCTTTTCTGTCCGACGCTGCTATTTCAGTTTCGGATCCAGAGCATCCCGGAGTCCGTCACCCAGGAAGTTGAATGCAAGTACAAGAATTACAATTGCAAATCCCGGGAAAATTGCCATATATGCATTGGTCTCCAGATAGGAGCTTCCTGCCTTCAGAATATTGCCCCACTCAGGAATCTGCGGTGCAATACCAAGTCCAAGGTAACTTAAGGAGCTAACTGCCGTTACACCGGCACCGATACCCAGAGTTGCACGAATGATCAGCGGAGCCATGGAGTTCGGTAAAATATGTTTGAAAATAATAATCTTGTCTTTTGCGCCGCAGGCTCTTGCCGCCTCAACGAATTCCGCATCGGAAAGGGTCATCACAGAAGCCCGGATCGTCCTTGCATAGCCCGGAATCGCTCCGACACCAAGTGCAATGACAATGTTCAGCGTGTTGGTGCCAAATGCCGCGATGATGGCAATCGGAAGCAGCAGTCCCGGAATTGCCATGAAAACATCGAGAATTCTCATAATGATATTATCGGTGCTTCCGGAATAGAATCCGGCGAATGCTCCCAGCAGAATACCTGCAACAATGGAGATCGCTGTAGACACAATACCAACCGTCAGAGAAATGCGCGCGCCGAATACCACACGGGTAAATACGCAGCGGCCATAATCATCTGTACCAAACGGGTATGCCAGGCTCGGTTCCTGCAGAATCAGAGAATAATTGTTATCCACTGCAATACCATAATCAAAAGTCAGATTTGCACAGATGGAAAGCGTGAGCAGAAACACGATGATAAATGCTCCCAGAATCGCCATCTGGCTGCGGAACAGACGTTTTACCACATCGATCCATGCAATCGACACATAGTCATCTTTCGTCCAGCACTTGCGCAGCAGCATCACTCCCAGAAGCAGGGAAAACAGATTGCCGGTCAGTGTGGTTGCGATCAGCACCACTGCCAGAGGAATCATCTTCTTATCCGCACGGTTGCCATGCACATAGGCAACGACCAGCGGCAGGGAAACCGCATGAATCACAATCACGACTGCCAGTACGCCCATGCCCAGGAAGAAGGAGTCACATACATATTCCTTGAAGACATTCATGTAGGATACAATTACAATCAGGATTTCTACCAGAAGCATGTAGCTGCCTACTTGGTATTCCAGATTTTTCTTTTTCTTGATCAGACTTAAACCTGCAAGTGCGCAGAAAATATTTCCATTTACAATCGTAGCAATCAGAAGGATTCCGATCAAACGAAAAACCCGACTCACATCTCCATGCTTTAAAACCTGCTTTTTAAACAGTTCCCATATCAAAAGAGTGATTGCCGCTTCTGCCAGAAACAGTCCTGCAATCATCAGAGGCGCTCCGCCAAAGGTTTTTGTCTTCATATCAAATGCCAGAAGTGCCGTCGCCGCACCCAGGAATGCAGATGCACCACAGCCAAATGCCAGCGCGCTGTTTTCCTGAAATTTTCTCAGAGTCCGCTGATTGGCTTTTTTTACAAAGTAGTTCTCACTTTTCATGTTCTTCCACCTTCCTATTGACTCTTCAGTCTGGATTTAATACGCGGATCCAGATATACATAAATCAGATCGACAGCCAGGTTTACCAGACTGATAATGATGGATACGTATACCACACCGCCCAGAATCGCCGGGATATCCGGAAGGAACTGTTTGTCAACGACGTAGCTTCCGATACCTTTTACGTTGAACACCTTCTCGATGATGGCAGATCCGCCCAGTGTTCCGCCGAACTGAAGACCTGCTACGGTTACAATCGGAATCATCGCATTGCCCAGCGCATGTTTTACAATCACGCGGACATTGCTTAAACCTTTTGCTCTTGCAGTGACAATATAATCCTGACCCAGAACCTCCAGCAGCGCGGATCTGGTATTACGCGCCAGGCTCGCCGCCAGATGCGTTCCCGATACAATCGCCGGCATCAGAAGTGACAACTTATTGCCCTCCACATAGGAAGCCGGAAGCACATGACTGTTGATAGAGAAGGTAAGGATCATGACCATACCAAACCAGAAGGCCGGAAGTGACAAACCAACCAGTGCGATAAACATGAATATGTAATCAAACGCCGTATTTGGCTTCACCGCAGTCAGGATACCGATCGGAATCGAAATCACCACTGCAATTATGAATGCGTAGACACTCATTTCCAGTGTAACCGGGAACTTTCTCAGAATCGCCGCCATAACGTCCTCATTGCCGGAATAGGAATTGCCCAGATTGAAGGTAGCCAGATTCTTGAAGTTGTGGAACAGCTGTACCAGATACGGCTGATCCAGTCCGTACACTTTATTAAAAGCTGCAATCTTCTCTGCAGTCGCCGTCTCACCGAGTACGTTGATCGCCGGATCGGAAGAAGCAAAATGCAGAATCGTAAATACCACAAATACAACGCCGAACGCAACGAAAATCATCATAACAAGACGTTCAAATATGTATCGGCTGTACGGATTCGCAAAAATCAGAAGAAGGATATACATCGGGAAAGATGTAATCACGGACAGAGCCAGCAGCGCCGGGCTGTTCAGACTTCTGCAAAGGAATTCCACGAATGTCTGGCGCGGCTTTCTGCCCTCCTGCTGATACATCCGATTGATTCTTCCTGCAATCTCAACCTCTTCATCCTTTTGAATCTGTTTTTCCAGTTCTTTCTGAAAATCCGCTGATTCCGTATTCCTGCCAAAGTGACGGTACTTATTGGTAAGATAGCTGCGGGCATTTTCCCGGATTTTTGTCAGGCTCCCGTCCTCCTCAGCTGCCTTGCGTGCCTGTTTCCGATCCTCCTGGTAAGCAGTTTCTTCTTTGCCTCGGATCGACAGAAACGCCAGAAACGCTGCGAGGAACGTTGGAAGTCCCAAAATAATGACAGCAATCCGGTAAAGAGGTTTTCCGAATGCCCTTGTCATTAGTTTGTCTAGTTTGTTTTTCATTTCACAATTCCCTCCAGACCTTTTCTTTAGTACCCTCATCTTAGCACAGACAGAATTTCCCCGTCCAATATACGATTATTATGATTTAATACCAAAACTTTTATCAATTGCCCTCTTCTTATCATTATTTTGCACAATTATTTTTTTTGCGCAAAAAAAGACCATGTCACTTTCGAAAAAGAAACACGGTCATGAACTTTCTTAAGTATCACCCCTCACAGCCCGAACAGCCCGGCCGGATACTGCCGTCTTCACTCAGCTGCCTCAGATATCTGCGGAATTCCTTACCTACTTTATTAAAATGATGTCCGGCCTTCCAGACAATGTAATAATTCATTACACATTCCGGTTCCTGAATCTTCAGGAATCGAACCTGCCGGTTGCTCCCGTTGCTCTCTGCTCTCTGACTGGTCATCAGTGCCACTCCGCAGCCGGATGCCACCAGCTCTACCATATGACAGTGGAAACATTCTTTCACCACATTCGGAGTAAATCCTGCATGTTTGCACATCTCTTCCGTCTGCTTCCGATACTCATATCCGACAGGTAGATCAATGAACTTCTCTCCTCTTATTTCCCGCAGACTGATCTCCTTCCGATCTGCCAGCGGATGATCTGCCGGAACCGCAAGCACCATTCGCTCGCTGTGAAACAGTTCTCCCACAATTCCCGGTGAAGCACTCATCTTTGCCGTAATCACATAATCCACTTCATTTTTCTGAAGTTCCTCCTCCAGATCCGCACAGGAAAGATCGATCTGCCGGATCCGGCAGCTGGGATACTGTTCCTGAAACTCCATCAGCACAAGCTGTGAAAACGGTTTGCTCACCACACCCAAATTCAGGACATTCTCCAGTTTTTCACAATAAGCATCCAGCTCCATCTGCGCTTTCTTCATCACACTCAGAGCCTGCTCCACATATTCCAGATAAATCTCACCGCATTTGTTCAGATAGATTCCCCGTCCTACGCGGTCAAACAACGGTACACCAACTTCATTCTCCAGACGGGCAATGCTGACACTCAATGCAGGCTGTGCCACATTCAGCTTCTTTGCAGCATTGGTCAGATGCCCTGCTTCTGCAACCGCTTTAAAATATTCAAGCTGTACAAGATCCATACATGTCACCTCCTGATTTCACCCATTATAATATACTTTTTCCAATCAATCAATTAAAACCTTGTATTGGACATTCTATTTTTCAGATAGTACGATAAGTATAAGTGATAAAAGAAAAAGGAGTACTATGCCATGAAGCAGGAATACCATTTTGAAATTCCCATCGTCCGTACAGGCACCAACTGCATTAAATGGGACCGCCGCGCGGGCAAATTTAAAGAAGCCGATGTGCTTCCGCTCTGGATCGCTGATACGGACTTTGCCTGTCCGACAGAAGTCACGGAAGCCATCGTGAACCGCTGCTCCCATCCGATCTTTGGATACAGCTTCCCGGGCGAAACATATTACACCAGTGTCATTGACTGGTTCCGCCTGCGGCACGGCATCGCTCTGGAGAAAAGCTGGATCCGTCCGAGCTGCGGTGTCGTCACCTCCATCAGCTACTGCATACAGGCTCTGACTCAGCCAGGCGATAAGGTCCTGATTCAGCCGCCAGTCTACGATCCGTTCCAGGCAGTCATCCTCGGCACCGGACGAAGTGTCGTGGAGAATCCTCTGATTCAGAAACATGATACTTACGAGATCAACTTTGACGGATTGGAACAGGCATTCCAGAGCGGCGTTCGAATGATGATTTTCTGCAATCCGCACAATCCGGTTGGCCGCATCTGGAAAAAAGAAGAGATCACCCGCCTCGTACATCTTTGCAGACAATATCAGGTATATCTGGTTTCCGACGAAATTCACTGCGACATCGAACTGTTTGGAAACCATTACACTTCCGTTCTTTCGGTTCCTAAAGGACATGACTTCACCATAAGCTGTATCGCTCCGGGTAAGACCTTCAATATATCCGGTCTTGCCATCTCCAACATGCTGATTCCGAATCCGGAGCTGAACAGCCGGATCGGCACGCAGCTGCGCAGTGCATGGCTGATCAATCCGAGCGTGACTGGTCTTGAGGCATCCGCTGCCGCCTACACCTATGGTGCAGACTGGCTGGATGCTCAGCTGGTCTATCTGGAGGACAATGCGCGCCTGGTTCAGACACGGCTGGCATCCGAAGCACCTGCCATCATTCCGGCCAAACTGGAAGGCACATTCCTCATGTGGCTTGATTTCCGTGCATTCTCCCTGTCTGATGAAGCCCTTCAGGAAGAACTGATTCACACCTGGAAGCTGGGCTTAAACGGGGGAATACATTTTGGTCACGGCGGAGAAGGATTCATGCGAATGAATATCGGCTGTCATCGCGACACCCTGAATCAGGCTCTGGATCATCTGGTGCAGATGTACCGATCCCATATTTAGAAATAAGAAAGGAGCACCCAATGGCATCTTATGCAATTGTCGGTTTCGGCTGCGCCGGATATCACGCATTGACTGCGGTCCGCGATGCAGACTCCGAAGCTACCATAGATATTTATTCCGAGCATACGGATTCTCCGTATAATCCGATGCTGACCACCTACTATGCCGCGAACCGCCTCCGCTATGAAGGCATGTTCCCGTTCGGTACACTGGAAGACATTGCTTTTACCTTCAAAGCCAATGTTTTTTCCGGTACCCGCGTAACCGATTTGAATGCAGACAGCCGTTCCATTACTTTAGAAGACGGAACTGTCCGCAGTTATGACGGTATTGTTCTGGCAACCGGAGCACGGTCCTTCACCCCTCCGATTCCCAATGACTGCCCGGAAGCCTGCATTTCCATGCGCACTCTGGACGACGCAAAAGACCTGAAACGGAGACTGGATCAGGGAGTCATTTCCCGTGCGGTTGTCATCGGAGCTTCCATGGCCGGCATCAAGGTTGTGGAGGTTCTGCACAACAACGGTATTTCTACCACGCTGGCAGACATGGCACCTCATATTTTTCCGCTGGCTGCATACCCGGAAACTGCAGCCCGCATTGAGCATCACCTGTCTGCCGAAGGCGTGACACTGAAGTTTGGTGCAGGCCTGAAAGCCATCCGCAAAGGGAGCAAAACGGCTGCCATTGTAGAATGCTCCGACGGCACCCTGCTTCCTGCTGATCTGGTCGGACTCTGCATCGGCACTCGCGCCAACACCGATCTGGCTGTCAAAGCCGGAATCGCAGTCGGCCGCGGCATCACAGTCAACACCTCCATGGAAACCAGTGCTCCGGGCATCTACGCTGCAGGCGACTGCTGCGAAGGCTGCAATCTGCAGAACGGTCAGCCACAGATTATCGGTCTCTGGGCCAATGCCGCCTATCAGGGTTATACGGCCGGCGCAAACATGTGTGGAAGCAGCCGAAGCTTTTCCGGTAATATCCTGCATAACATCACCCATTTCTTCCATATGGATTTCATCGGTTTTGGAGACAACCGTATCAAAGGAACCTCTCTCACCTTTGAAAACAAAGAAAAGGGACTGTGGATCGAGGCAGTCTGCAGTGAAGGACGTCTTGCCGGCATCAACATTCTGGGAAATTACCGAATCAGCGGCATTCTGAAAAACCACATACTCGGTATCATACAGAATCAGCAGCATACCATTAACGATATGCAGCGCGGTATCTTAAAAAAAGAAGGATTAAGCGAAGAATTCATTCTTCAGCTGGAAGGAGTAGGCCATGGCAACTAGAGAAGAACTGCTGAAAGCAAAAATCCCATGCCCCGAGACCGGCATCAAGGTCTGCCACACGCTCTGTGACATCTGTTCCCCTTCCTCCCACTGTGGAGTCGATGCCTACGTCAAAGACGGCGTCATCATCAAAATCGAAGGAAATAAAAATCATCCTCTGAATCAGGGGCTGCTTTGTACCAAAGGTGCCTCCAACCGGCAGTACATCTACCGGGAAGACCGCATCAAAACCCCATTAAAACGTACCGGTCCGAAAGGAAGCGGTCAGTTTGAACCGATCAGCTGGGAAGAGGCGTATCAGACCATCGCAGAAAAGCTTCTGAACTGTAAACAGGAATCCGGCGCTCATTCCGTATGCTTCTTTTCCGGCTACAGCAAATGGTACCGTCCGTTTCTGGAACGTCTGGCATATTCCTTCGGATCTCCGAACTATGCTACGGAGTCCAGTTCCTGCTTCACCTCCGGACTGATGGCATGGGAAACCGCTACCGGATATCCGGCACGCCCGGATATGAAAAACACACGCCTGTTCCTCGGATGGGCACACAACCCTTACTTTACCGGATATCTGAATGCCCGCAATACGGAACGTCTGAAAAAACAGGGTGTAAAATTTATCATTGTTGACACAATGTATACCCAGACTGCCGAAAAGATCGCTGATCTGTTCCTGCAGCCTCGCCCCGGTACTGACGGAGCGCTGGCGCTTGCTATCGCCAATGAACTGATTTCAAACGGCTGGGTGGATTATGACTACATAGAAAAATACGTGCACGGTTTCGAGGAATATGCGGAATACTGTAAAGGCTTCCATGCCGGCAACATCGAAGCGCTCACCGGAGTTCCTTATGAGAAAGTCCGCCGGGCCGCCGAAATGATTCACGAATACGGCCCCATGAGTATCCGCGAGAGCTCTGCGCCGCTGGGTCACCATATCAACGGCATGCAGAATTACCGTGCCATCATGGCACTCAGTGCCATTACCGGCAACTATGACCGAAAAGGCGGACAGATGCCTGCTCCGTTTACATATATCCACCAGGCTTCCGGCTATCATACGCTGGAGCATGAATTTGTGGATGAAGCCCGCAGACCAAATATGGCCACTCCGGTTGGCGGTCTCCGCTTTCCGCTTTGGAACCGGCTGGAACGCCAGGCACAGTCCATGGATCTGCCGCGGCAGATTCTGGAAGGGACTCCTTATCCGGTAAGAGCAATTCTGGCTTTCGGCATGAACTTCCGCATGTTCCCGGAGAGCGAGCAGCACATGAAAAAAGCTCTGGAAAAGCTGGATTTTTTTGCAGATGCAGATCTTTTCATGACCGATACTGCCAAATACGCAGATATTGTACTTCCTGCCTGCAGCTCCTTCGAACGGGAAGAATTCAAATCCTACCCCGGCGGATATGCCTACTATACGAAACCGGTCATTAAACCGCTCTATCAGTCCCGTCCGGATACGCAGATCATGAGTGATCTGGCACGTTATATGCAGCTTGATGATCCGCTGCTGCTTCAGGGTTACCGCGCATGT
>JALFHZ010000084.1 GCA_022776445.1 Lachnospiraceae bacterium | reverse complement strand
CGTTTCTTTTGCAAAATAAAAAGCCTGCCCCTGATCTTCTCAAGGACAGGCTGAAAACCTGCGGTACCACCTTCATTGACATACGTCTCTGTATGCCCACTCTCCCGGAATGCCATCACACTCCTGATCCGTTAACGCTGACCATGCGTCTCAACTAATAGGAAACTCCGTTCATCTCGCCCTCCGAGGCCCACTTACCTTTACTGACATCATCCGGATCACACCATCCCGGACTCCTGTTTTTTTATTCGATGGAAATTACCTTATAATCCTGATCTTCTACTGTTTTCTTCAGAATATCATCAGACAGCTCTCCGTTCAGTGTCACAACCGCGGTCCCTGCTTCATGGCTGACTGACGCTTCTGCTACCTGCGGAAGTGCCTCCAGGCATTTTTTCACCCGTGCCTCGCAGTGTCCACACATCATCCCTTCGATTTTCATTGTTTTTGTCATGTTTTTGTCCTCCTTGTTTTCTACTGTCATACCCTCAGCAGCAATATGCTCTGAGGAAACATGCGTTTTGATCTTGCGGTCTTTGCCGGAATCATACATCTGGAACAGGTTCAGCCGCAGTGCATTGGTTACCACGCAAAAGCTTGACAGGCTCATGGCAGCTGCTCCAAACATCGGATTCAGTTTCCATCCGAATACCGGATACCAGATGCCTGCCGCCAGAGGAATTCCAATCACATTGTAAAAGAAAGCCCAGAACAGATTTTCATGGATATTCCGCAGCGTCGCCCGACTCAGGCGGATCGCCGCCGGGACATCACTCAAACGGCTCTTCATAAGAACCACATCTGCGGCATCGATCGCGATATCAGTGCCCGCTCCGATGGCTATGCCGATGTCAGCACGGGTCAGCGCCGGAGCATCGTTGATGCCGTCGCCGACCATGGCTACTCTGCCTTTTTCCTTCAACTTCCGGATCACACTTTCCTTTCCGTCCGGAAGCACGCCTGCAATGACTTCATCCACTCCGGCCTGTGCACCGATGGCTCTGGCGGTCCGTTCATTGTCTCCGGTCAGCATTACCACATGAATTCCCATATTCCGCAGCTCACTGACGGCACGTGGACTGTCTTCCTTAATTACGTCTGCCACCGCAATGACTCCGAGCAGACTGCCGTCCCGGCTGAAACACAGGGGCGTCTTGCCTTCTTCTGCCAGCTTTTCCGCCTGCGCCTTCACGAAGCTCGGTATCACAGACTGACTTCCGATAAACTTCATGTTTCCGCCAAGCAGTACATGTCCCTCGCGAACCGCACGCAGTCCGTTGCCGGGGAGCGCCTGAAATTCGGTGACTTCCGCTGCCGGAAGCCGGCTCTCCTGCGCCTTTAAGAGAATCGCTTTCGCCAACGGATGTTCGCTTTTCTGCTCCAGAGCAAATGCATCAGACAGCAGTTCCTCTTCCGTTACACCATCTGCGGGCACCAGATCCGTCACCCTCGGCTCGCCGCTTGTGATTGTACCGGTTTTATCCAGTGCGACGATCTCCATCTTACCGGTTTCTTCCAGAGACACCGCCGTTTTAAACATAATGCCGTGCCGGGCACCCATGCCGTTTCCAACCATTATCGCCACCGGAGTGGCAAGCCCCAGGGCGCACGGACAACTGATCACAAGTACGGAAATGCCGCGCGCCAGCGCAAAGCCAAAGCTTTCCCCGGCAATCAGCCAGACCAGAATCGTAACGATCGAAATCACAATAACCGCCGGTACGAAGACGCCGGATACCCGATCCGCCACCTTCGCAATCGGCGCTTTTGTGGCAGCCGCATCACTGACCATCTGGATGATCTGGGAAAGTGTCGTATCCTCCCCGACTCGGGTCGCCTCGCACCGGATGAAACCAGCCTGGTTCACAGTCGCCGCGGAGACGCTGTCGCCTTCTGTCTTATCCACAGGAATACTCTCACCGGTCAGTGCTGATTCATTGACTGCACTGTGTCCTTCCAGTACAATACCGTCCACCGGAATATTCTCACCGGGGCGTACGACAAAGATATCTCCTTTTCGCACCTGATCCACAGAGACCTCCCGCTCGATCCCATCCTGAACCACGGTCGCGGTCTTTGGTGCCAGCTTCATCAGGCTTTTGAGCGCATCGGTGGTTTTTCCCTTGGAATGTGCCTCCAGCATCTTACCGACGGTGATCAGCGTCAGAATCATGGCTGCAGATTCAAAATAAAACTCGTGCATCAGGGACATGACCTGTTCCGTATTCCCTTTCATCTGTGCATCGGTCATGGCAAAGACCGCGTAAGTGCTGTACACAAAGGATGCCATGGAACCAAGGGCAACCAGCGTGTCCATATTCGGAGCTCTGTGCCAGAGGCTTCGGAATCCGCTGATGAAAAACTTCTGATTAATGACCATAATAATCGCAGTCAGAATCATCTGCAAAAGGCCGTGCGCGATATGATTCCCCTCCAGAAACGAGGGAATCGGCCAGTCCCACATCGTATGTCCCATGGAAAAATACATCAGGACAAGCAGAAATCCCAGCGACGTGAACAAACGCCGCTTCAGCACCGGTGTCTCACGGTCTTTCAGCATCTCTTCCGCGGCCGCTGCCCCGGATAAACCGCCCTGCGTCCCGGAGTTTCCGGACGCTCCTTTCTTCTCCGCACCATACCCGGCAGCCATCACAGCCTGAATGACAGCCTGAGGATCTGCGGTCCCCTCTACGCCCATGGAATTCGTCAAAAGGCTGACCGAACAAGATGTCACTCCCGGTACCTTCGACACGGCTTTCTCCACACGGGCACTGCAGGCCGCGCAGCTCATGCCGGTCACACGATATTGCTCCATTTTCTATTCCTCCTTCCGACAGCTGTATTCCTACTTCATCAGCTTCTGAAGCGTAGCAACCAGCTCGTCAATTGTCTCTTCTTTTCCATCCCGGATATCCTGTGCCACACAGGTCCGGATATGGTTAGCAAGCAGAACCTTGTTGAAACTGTTCAATGCTGCACTGACCGCCGCAACCTGAACCAGAATATCCGTACAGTACGCATCCCGCTCCACCATCCCGCGAATGCCGCGAATCTGTCCTTCAATCCGGCTCAGACGATGAATCAGATCCCGGTATTCTTTTTCCGTACGTTCCTTCGTCTTATGACAGGCACAACACCCTTCCGTTGCTTCAGCCGCATGCTCTCGGTCCTGGTCCATCATCCGGGCACCTCCTTCCATATACCCCCTGGGGGTATATTCATTATAGACTTCAGCACAGGAGATGTCAAGCATTTCGTATTGTATTTTTTCTCACTTTTTGTTACTATTCACAGTTGATTCATATCTGATTTTTAAGG
>JALFHZ010000079.1 GCA_022776445.1 Lachnospiraceae bacterium | reverse complement strand
ACTTAAAAGTATGATTGAATAATTTTTTATATCCGGGGCATTGCCCCGGATAATATAATCCGTATACCGGACACGAAATCGAGCAGCTAACGGACAATGAATCAAATCAATTTATGGACAATTTAAGGAATCATAAACAGTGATGAACGCTATCAGTTAATACGGTTTAAACCTGTCTGTTATCGAAGAAAATCAGAGAATGAAATTGAATATGTGGACAATAAGAATTAGAGGGATTGCCAGAAAAGCAGTCCCTCAAAATTTATACCTAATATACTCCATCACGCTGCATTTTGGGATCTTCCACCGATTTCCAATCCGAAATGCTTCAATCTCTCCGTTATGAAGTAAATCTAAAAGAGTATTCTTGCCAACTTTAAGTAACATCTGACATTCTTGAAAAGTCATAATATCTGGTACATGTTCGAACATAAATTCCATCCTTTCCACAAGAGCGAACTTTACTGAAAATAAAGCTATAACAGTTTGTATTGGTTTATAACAGTGTTTGTCGGTTTGTCGATTAAAAATTCTCAGGGGGATAACGAGAAAAAGATAGTCAGCGCATAGTTCCTGTTTTTAGTGATACAGTATTTCCCTGTAATAAAAGTTAAGCACTACGCAAGGAGGAATGCACCATGAAAACAACGATGCAGATTTTGAAACTTGTTGGAAGAGTATCAGCTAAGATGATTATCTGGCTGGCAGAAAAACTGGAAGGGGGAAATTAAGATGGCAGCAAATGTTGAGACAATGTTTTATACCAGAGTAAAACCATGGCATGGACTGGGAACTATGGTGATGGAAGCACCGGATTCTAAAAGCGCATTGAGATTGGCAGGTCTGGGCTGGTCTGTGATTCAGAAGGATCTTACCACTTTAGATGGGATTCCGGTCAGTGGATTTAAAGCTAATGTGAGGGATAGTGACAATCAGGTGCTGGGGGTTGTCAGTGACCGTTATAAAGTGGTACAGAATGAAGATGCTTTCGCTTTTACAGATGGGCTTCTGGGAGAAGGGGTTCGGTATGAGACAGCCGGCTCCCTTCAAAATGGTCGGCGTACATGGATTCTTGCAAAGCTTTCGCAGCGTTATATCATCAGCGGGGATGAAATTACACCGTATCTGGTTTTTATGAACAGTCATGACGGAACCGGAGCAATTAAAGCTGCTATGACACCAGTCAGAGTAGTGTGTCAGAATACATTGAATCTGGCGTTGTCTACAGCGAAAAGGAGTTGGTCTACAAATCATGTGGGAAATATTGATGGAAAACTGGAGGATGCCAGATACACTCTGTTGTATGCGGATCAGTATATGGCTGAACTTGGAAAGGCGATAGATGCTTTGAACCGTCAGAAATTATCTGACCGTCAGGTATATGAGTACATCAATGCGCTGTTCCCATTGTCGGAGAATGCGACGGAAAACCAGAAAAAGAATCTGCTCCGCATGAAAGAGGATATGAAACTCAGGTATTTCGAAGCTCCGGATTTACAGTATGTGGGAAAGAATGCATATCGTTTTATCAATGCGGTATCAGATTTCGCTACTCACGCAAAACCAATCCGGGAGCGTTCCAATTACAGGGAAAGCTTGTTTGGGCGTACCGTCGATGGGAATGCGATGATTGATAAGGCATATGAGTTAGTGCAGGCTGCATGATTGTGTTGTCTTTTTGTGATTGAAAGATTGGAATTCTAAGGGTATAATGTGTATAGAATAGTGGAATGAGAGACAGAATGGAGGTGGTGTGCATGCCGGAAATTTCGTTGTTTTATGGTATCAGGGTTACCATGTATTATGACGATCATAATCCACCGCATTTTCATGCGGAATATAATGGTATGAAAGCGTTGATTGATATTGTCCAAGCAAGAGTACTGAAGGGGGCTTTGCCATCCAGACAATTAAAATTGATCTTGGCATGGTGTGTGATCCATCAGGACGAACTGATGCAGAACTGGGAATTGTCAAAAGATGGGAAGCCGTTGAACCGGATTAATCCATTAATTTAAGGGAGGTGGCATTATGGATTTTTTCCCCGAAATTGTGCAGGTAGTGCCGCACTCAGATTACAGCGTATCGGTCTATTTCCATGATGGGAAAATTGTCCGGTATAGTATGGCAGATAAACTGGAGAGGGGCATGTTCCCGGAACTGAAAAATACCCAGGTCTTTATGGAAACATGCACCATATTAAATGATACTTTGGCTTGGGACGTTGCGGGAAACCGTGATGCCAGCAGATGCATTGATATCGATCCGGATGTATTATACCAGCTTCCGGCAGTGGAAGATCAGGTGGTATAAGGTAATAAAAAGATAATGGGAGTATCCGATGGAGGGTACTCCTTATTTTTATGCAGAAAATGGAGGGATATTCATGAAAAATGGATTACAGGAAAAATTGGAACATATGATGGCGCGACCGATTCCCAAAAAGAAAATCGGGGTCGTAAGGCTACAGATGGTAAAAGAGAGCCAGACCTTATACGGGATGAGAAGGTTTTCCAATTCGAAAGAGGCTGTGCAGATGGTTCGCCCACTGTTCCAGATGGCAGACCGTGAAATGGTGTTGGAAATTGCAGCTGTTGGAGGCGTGAGTAGCTGTTATCTGGATTTAAAGAGTATTTTCAAGCACGCACTGCTCAATAATGCTTCCTATATCGTGTGTTTCCATAATCATGTATCCGGTTATGCGGAACCGAGCGATGCAGATAAAATCCTGACTGATTATTCCGGGCCTCCGACTCATCCAGGCCGCAGTTTAGCGCAGTCAGACCGCGCATCAGCCCATTTATTAACTCTTATTCATTTTGACCTTTCGTTCGTTAGAATTACAGAAGGAGTATCGCTCCAAATCTAACGAAGGGAGGCCAAAAGAATGGCCAGAAAAATCAATGTGAAGCTCATCATGGAGCTTCGGGATGCAGG
>JALFHZ010000065.1 GCA_022776445.1 Lachnospiraceae bacterium | reverse complement strand
AAGGTTACAAAAGTTCACACGTAAAGTATGCCTGGTTGGGAAATTTAATTGAACCAGGCTGCTTTTGCGTGCTTATTTTATTCCTGAGACTAAAATTACGGATGATTTAGGGCGATAGAATACCACAGAATATTGATTCTGCGGTTTTTTATATAATCAGGTTCATCTTTTCCAGTGTTTTCATATGCTCCCTTGCACTTACAGCTACATAGATTCTCGTGGTTTCAATGGATGAGTGTCCCAGGATGTCCGCTAAATGTGCGATATTATTATGTATTTTATAGAATTCTCTTGCAAACAGATGGCGCAGACTATGCGGATGCACCTTCTCTCTCGTGATTCCGATCTTGTCTGCCAATCTTTTCATCTCATGACAGATGTTCGAACGATCCAGTGAACGACCGGAACGTGTCCGAAAAACAGGACCTTCTGTTATTTTTTCCTGTTTCATATATTTCTTTAATTTCTGTATCAGTTTTTTTGTAAAGATAATGGTTCGGCTCTTCCCTTTCATGCAGATTTCTGCCTTTCCGCAACAGACTGCTTCCACCGTAATAAAACGCACTTCACTTACACGGATCCCGGTACTGCAGATTGTAAGAATCAAATAATACAATCGTTCGGATGTCTTTTCTCCTGCTGCTTTCAACAGACGGCAATATTCTGATCTCGTCAATTCTCTTTCTTCATTAATAAAAACTTTTCTCTGGATCTTCAATAGCTTTACTTTACAATCCATCTGCCCGTAATACTCCAGATAATGGTTGATTGCAGAAAGCTTTGCGTTGACCGTCTTTGCCTGATTGCTGTCACGCAGGAATTGTCTATACTGCAGTAGCTTCGTTTTTGTTACAGGTTCTTCAGCCAAATACTCCTTCAAGCAGCATACCTCATGTAAATATTTTTTTATGGTAGCTTCTGCTTTCTCACTCTCAATCAAATAATTATAGAATTCTCTAAGTGTTTCATCCGTAATGACATGGGCATTCAAGTAACTCATAGGCCGTCTCCTCTCTGATTTCTGTTTGCTGTCCTTTCATTATAAAGAATGAGGTATTTGCAAACTATCATAAAAAGGAGAATTACCTTAATAATCGCTTTTTTTACGATAAGAATTTGTTATGGTAAAAATCCTGACCCTGAAAAGAATCCTTTGCTGCTTTGTCCCGCAACATTGTGTTCACAAAAAAACAGCCGCCCCCTTGACAATTCTCCATTTCTCATTATAATAACCTTAGACCTTTTGTGCGTGCATATGAACTGCAAAGGCTGTGGGAGGGGGAGCGCCCTAACATGGTGCACAGAAGATATAGCGATGGGAGTCCGTGTTTCGGATTGAGAGGATGCAAGCGAGCATCGACCGAAAAATACAAGCTGCTGAGCGGTTACCATTGCTATGTCTGAATTTTATGTATTGACAGAGTAAAACGTGCCGTGTGCACGTTTTTTTGGTTTCCTCCTCGACGCAGCAGAAAAGAGGAGTAGAGATGAACACAAACAAACATGTAACAAAACTGGTTTTCCTTGCCATGATGGTGGCACTGGGCGTCGTGATTTCCCCGATCCTTCGCGTAGAAGGCATGTGCCCCATGGCACATTTCATCAATGTCACCTGTGCCGTGATGCTTGGTCCGTGGTATGCCTTTATCTGCGCCCTGGCGATCGGCATCATCCGTATGGCATTTATGGGAATTCCTCCTCTGGCGCTGACCGGAGCAGTCTTCGGTGCTTTTCTGTCCGGCATGCTTTACCGTTTGTCCAAGGGCAAGCTGGTATGTGCCTTCATCGGTGAGGTCATCGGAACCGGTATCATCGGCGCCATCGTATCCTATCCGGTGATGACCTTTATCTGGGGCAGAACCGGCCTGACCTGGTTCTTCTATGTGCCTTCCTTTATCGCAGGCACCCTGATCGGAGGAAGCATCGGATTTATCTTCCTGAAGCATCTGCAGAAAGCAAAGCTTTTATCCAGATTTCAGGATGCACTCGGTTCCAGAGTCTATGAAGGCGGAGATACACTGGCCAATGATGCACTGGGCATTGCCTTCCTCGGTTTCATCGGTTATCTGGCAACCGTCGTGGCAGTCCGCCTGTTTGTAGAGACACCGGGACCGGTGGCAAACAGCTTAAAGTACATTGTCTTTGCGGCATTTTTGGCTGGAGCCGTCATCTACTGGTTCGCAAATAAACCAAAAGCAGTATCCAAAGCTGCATAGGAGATCAACAAATGGAACATTTACGTGATAGATTTCTGGCAGCCCGGGCTGCCGTACAAAACCAGGGACCTTTGATTCACAGTCTCACCAGTCCCATTGCCATCAATGACTGTGCCAACGTGGTACTGGCGCTGGGAGCAAAGCCAATCATGGCAGAACATCCGAAAGAAGTAGCGGGAATTGCGCGGATGGCGCAGGCTCTGACCGTCAGTCTGGCCAACATCACGGATGCACGGGCGGAATCCATCATGATTGCAGGGCATGAGAAAGCGGCTGTGATCGATGGCGTCGGTGTTACCTGCAGCCCGCTGCGCATGGAGCTGGCTCGGAAATTTATCCGTGAATGCCGTCCGGCTGTGATCAAAGGGAATGTATCCGAGATCCGCGCGATCGCCGGAGCCGATTTTCACGCGGCCGGAATTGATGTCGGACAGAAGGATGCCGTAACCAGAGAGGATCGCGCGTCACAGCTTCAGATGGGAGAACTCATGAGCCGCTATGCCGCGCACACCCATGCCGTGGTTATGGCCAGCGGCGAAGTGGATATCATCGCTGCAGCCGACGGCAAGACCATTTACTACGCAGAAAACGGAAGTGCAGACATGGCCAGAGTCACCGGAACCGGCTGCATGCTGACCTGCGTCATCGGCACCTACCTGTCTGTCACCGATCCGCTGACCGCATCCGCGCTGGCCGCCGTTACGCTCGGCATTGCCGGCGAACTGGCAGATGCCTCACACGGGCTCGGCACCTATCACATCGGTCTGATCGATGCACTGTCTGCCATGACCGACGACCAGCTGATACAGAACATGAAAATCCGCTGCGAATGCAGATAAACAAAATATGCTGCTTCTGCCCTCCGGTTCCCCGGCTGAGCAAAAGCAGCATATTTCTGTTCTGCGGCAGATTCCGCAGTCTATTTTACTTTCCGACCGCCCACATACGTAGCAACTACCCGAATCTCACGCAGTTTTTCTTTTTCCACATCGAACGGATTCTGTTCCAGAATTACGAAATCTGCCAGCATTCCCGGCTGAATCCGTCCTTTCTGATTCTCCTCAAAACTTCCTTCCGCTCCCCGGATCGTGAAGCTGTCCAGCGCTTCCTGTACGGTAAAGCTCTCCTCCGGAAGGTACGGACCAATATTGTCCCGAAGCGTCTTTCTGGTCACAGCACACTGAATCCCTGCCATCACATCCGGAAGTTCCACCGGACAGTCACTTCCGTTGCTGACGGAAACGCCATCCTTCATCAGTGTTTTCCAGGTATAGCTGGTATCCGCCAGTTCTTTTCCTACGCGCTTCTCCACCATATGGATATCGTAATCCAGGAAAATACTCTGCGCATATACATGAAGCTTCATCTCGCTGATCTTCTTCAGCTGATCCGGCCGTGTAATCTGGCAGTGAACAATGCCATGACGATGATCCTCACGCGGATGCTCCTCCAGCGCTTTTTCATACGCATGAAGCACGCGGTCCAGACAGGCATCTCCGATCGCATGAACAGCCGCCTGCATTCCATGTGCATTGGCATAGCCGACCATCTCATCCATGGTTTCCTGGCTGAATACCGGGATTCCGCAGGTATCCGGAGCATCCGCATACGGTCTGCTTAAAAATGCGGTTCTGGCACCCAGAGCACCGTCTCCCAGCATTTTCAGCGGTCCGATCCGGAAATAATCCGTACCGGCTCCGGTCACATTGCCGGCTTCCACAAATTCCTTCAGGCTCGGAAGATCCGTAAAATTACTCTGCTCGTAAACACGAACCGTCAGTTCTCCTGTCTCTTCCAGCTCCCGATAAGCCTCATTGACCACCTGCCACGGCAGCTTGCGGAATACGCAGTAATCATCCGTCTGGCTGCTGGTGACTCCATAACTGTTCAGCGCTTTGCAGGCCGCACGGATCATGTCCTTAACTTCTTCTTTGCCCGGCACCGGGATCGCATCATATACCGGATCCATCGCATTGTCATAGAAACGTCCGTCCGGAACGCCATCCTCCATACCGATCCGGCCGCCATCCGGCTGTGTGCTGTCCGCGGTCACACCCAGAATTTCCAGTGCCTTGCTGTTGACCACCAGACAGTGACCACAGGCACGAACCGCACAGATCGGAACCTGTGTGGACACCTGATCCAGATCATAGCGATTCGGCATACGCTGCACATCAGAAAAATAATCCTGATTCCAGCCGCGTCCCACGAGCCAGCCGTCACCCGTATGCGGATGCGCATTCTCGAATTCCCGCAGACAGTCCAGCATATCCGCCAGACTCTCAGTCCTTGCCGCCAGCTGAGCGGTACGCAGCATATTTCCAAAGCTCAGAAGATGCATATGACTGTCATTGAAGCCGCTGCACACAAACCGACCATTCAGATCCACAAGCTCTGTTTCATCACTTTGTTCCGCCAGCTTCAAAGCCTCTTCGCTGCTTCCGGCAAACACAAATCTGCCGTCCTCCACTGCAAAAGCTTCTTCAAGCGGAAGCGCCCCTGTATAAACCTTACCATTGTAATAAACTGATTTTTTCATTTTCCGATTCCTTTCCCGGCTCAGCTCTATTTCTGGTCCTCATAGAACAGACAGACCTGATCCTCGGTCTTTCCGATTCCAAGATACCGTGCCTTGTAGTCCTTCAGAAGACGGAAGTAATCTCCGGACAGAATCAGAATCACAGCCACGTTGACAAACGTAGGAATCGCGGAAGTAATATCCACTACGGTCCAGATGAAGCCCTGGTTGTTGGTCTTTACCAGATAAATGGTCCACAGCAGGCCCGGAAGCGCACGAACCGCATAGAAGATCTTCATAATAA
>JALFHZ010000048.1 GCA_022776445.1 Lachnospiraceae bacterium | reverse complement strand
CACATTGCCGTATTTATCCGCCATGATCTGGAATTCAATGTGCCTCGGACGTTCCACATAACGCTCCAGATACATCGTGTCGTCGGAAAATCCCTTGATTGATTCCATCTGTGCGTTTGCGAAATTGGCTTCGAAATCCTCTTCTCCCCAGGAGACGCGCATTCCTTTTCCGCCGCCGCCGGAAGTCGCCTTGATCAGGACCGGGAACCCGATCGTTTTCGCAAGCTCCAGAGCTTCCTGAGCCGTATGAACCGGTTCCTTTCCGCCCGGTACAACCGGAACCCCAGCCTCCATCATCGTCTTGCGTGCCTCGGATTTATTGCCCATCTTATTGATGATCTCTGCAGACGGACCGATAAACGCGATATTGCATTTCTGACACAGCTCTGCAAACCGGGCATTCTCCGACAAAAATCCGAATCCCGGGTGAATCGCCTCTGCCTTCATCGCAACCGTTGCGGCAAGGATACGCTCCATGTTCAGATAACTCTGACCGGAAGGTGCCGGACCGATGCAGATGGCCTCGTCCGCCAGCAGCGTATGCAGGCTGTCCTTATCTGCCTCAGAATAGACCGCAACCGTCTTGATCCCCATCTCACGGCACGCCCGGATGATTCTCACAGCAATCTCGCCACGATTGGCGATTAAGATTTTATCAAACATGGCTCTCCTCTTTTATCCAATCATAAAAGTCAATTCTGCAGAAACTGCTACCTTGCCGTCCTGGTTGGTTGCAACCGCTTTTCCGATTCCAACCGGCCCCTTCTGCTTGATGATCTCACACTCCAGCTTCAGACGATCACCCGGAACCACTTTCTGCTTGAACTTTGCATTATTGATCGCGCCGAAATACGCGGTCTTTCCCTTATTGCTCTCCACACTCAGAATTGCCACCGCACCAACCTGTGCCAGCGCCTCAATCATCAGCACGCCCGGCATCACCGGCTCCTGTGGAAAATGACCTGCAAACTGCGGCTCATTGTAAGTAATGGATTTGTATCCAACCGCGCGGACACCCGGCTCCAGCTCTTCGATACAGTCAATCAGAAGAAACGGATGTCTGTGCGGAATGATTTCCTGAATTTCCTTAATACCTAATCTCATATCAAATCTCCTCTATCTGCAGCCGGACAGATGCCCGGGTCTTCCTTATCGGATACGGAACAGCGGCTGTCCGTACTCTACCACTTCTTCGTTGCCGACCAGAATTGCTTCCACCACGCCGTCATACTCGCTCTCAATTTCATTCATCAGCTTCATAGCCTCAATGATGCCGAGAACCTGACCTTTCTTCACCGTGTCACCGACTTTTACAAACGCTTCCGCATCCGGTGAAGATGCGCTGTAGAACGTACCTACCAGCGGAGACACCACAACCTTATCGGAACCGATATCCAGCGTGCCCTCCGGTTCCTTACCGGAAGCCTTCTGGGCATGGTCGGCCTCACTGTCGGATCTGGTGCCTGCTGCCGCACCTGACGCCAGATCTACCGGCGCTGCCATCGGCATTGCCATCGGGCTCATCATCGGTGCTGCCGGCTGAGAAATCACAACCGGAGCTACCGGTGCAGGCGCCGCGTTTTTCTTTTTCTTCTTCTTCAGGACCAGCTTCTGATCGCCTTCCTCATATACAAAACTGGTCAGACCGTTGTCGGAAACCGCCTGAATCAGCGTTACAATTTCATCAATTGTCATGGGAAAACCTCTCCTTATTCCACGAATTTCTTTACCAGTAAAGTTGCATTATGTCCGCCAAAGCCCAGGGAGTTGGAAAGCGCACAGTTGACTTCCATGGAAACGCCTTCACCCTTGCAGTAATCCAGATCACACTCCGGATCCACGTTCTCCAGACCTGCGGTTGCATGCACAAATCCCTCTTCAATGGACTTGACGCAGGTAATGAATTCCACACCGCCTGCAGCGCCCAGCAGATGACCGATCATGGACTTGGTGGAGTTCACCTTCACCTTGTACGCATGATCACCCAGTGCCAGCTTGATCGCCTTCGTCTCAAACAGATCGTTGTGGTGGGTGCTGGTACCATGTGCATTGATGTAATCCACATCCTCCGGTTTCAGTCCGGCATCCGCAATCGCCATCTCCATAGCCTTTGCCGCGCCGCTTCCATCCTCAGCCGGGGAAGTAATGTGATATGCATCACCGGTTGCACCGTATCCGCATACCTCTGCGTAGATCTTAGCGCCTCTTGCCTGCGCATGTTCCAGAGATTCCAGTACCACAACACCGGAACCCTCTCCCATGATAAAACCGTTTCTGTCCACATCAAACGGAATGGAAGCACGCATCGGATCTTCCGAAAAGCTGAGAGCTGTCAGTGCGGAAAATCCTGCAACGCCGATCGGACAGATGCTTGCTTCTGTACCGCCTGCAACCATCACATCCGCATCGCCGTACTGAATCGTGCGGAATGCTTCACCGATGCTGTGGGTGCCGGTTGCGCATGCAGTTACCACATTGATGCATTTGCCCTTCAGGCCGAACTGAATGGAAACGTTGCCGGCCGCCATATTGCCGATCATCAACGGAACCAGCAGCGGATTCACACGCCCCGGCCCCTTGCTGTTCAGCTTGGCAGTCTCACGCTCCATCGCCTGCAGACTTCCGATGCCGGAACCTACACTGACGCCGACACGGAACGGATCTTCTTTGCTCATATCCAGACCTGCGTCCTCAATCGCCTCTTTTGTTGCTGCCACTGCATACTGGCAAAACAGCTCCATACGCTTTGCCGCTTTCGGATCCATGTAGTCCTTTGCCTTGAAGTCTTTTACCTCTGCAGCCAGCTTTGCCTTATAATCGGTGGTGTCAAAATAAGTGATCGGTGCGATCCCTACTTTCTTCTCTTTCAAACCGTTCCAAAATTCTTCTACACTGTTTCCGATCGGGGTAATGGCACCCATTCCGGTTACAACAACTCGTCTGCTCATATCTCTATCTCCTTATCAATCAATCCGTTTATGGCTTACATCGCCATACCGCCATCCACACTGATCACCTGGCCGGTAATATATCCGGCTTCCTCAGATGCCAGAAATGCTACGGTGTTGGCAATATCCTTCGTGGTGCCAAAATGCCTCATCGGAATCTTTTCGACTGCCGCTTCCTTCACCGCATCCGACAGCACTGCCGTCATTTCTGTATCGATGAATCCCGGAGCCACTGCATTGGCCGTGATTCCTCTGCTTGCAAGCTCACGTGCCACGGACTTGGTCAGTCCGATCACTCCTGCCTTTGACGCGCAGTAGTTTGCCTGACCGGCATTGCCCAGCACACCGGATACGGAAGAAATATTGATGATTCTTCCGGATTTCTGTTTCAGCATCTGACGTGCAACGTGCTTGATGCAGTTAAAAGCTCCCTTCAGATTCGTATTGATGACTGCGTCAAAATCTTCTTCGCTCATCTTCATCAGAAGATTATCACGGGTAATCCCCGCATTATTGACAAGGATATCCACGCGGCCATACTGTTTCACTACATAGGCCATCAGTTCTGCCGCCTTGTCAAATTCAGCTACATTGCACTGCACAGCTTCTGCTCTGCCGCCTGCCGCTTCAATCTCCTTCACAACCTCTTCAGCCTTTGCTGCGGAACCGTTGTAATTGACAATGACGGTTGCGCCTTTAGCTGCCAGGGTAACTGCAATGGCTCTGCCGATTCCGCGGCTTGCACCGGTTACTACTGCAATTTTATCTGTCAACATGATTTTTCCTCCAACTCTTACGCGTTCAGTGCCTCCACAACGCGGTCCACATCTTCCAGTTTTCCTATATTCAGAACCTTTGCGGTTCGATCAATCTTCTTCATGAAACCGGCCAGGGTCTTGCCCGGTCCGATCTCGATAAAGGTATCCACTCCGTCAGCCAGCATAGCTTCCACACTCTGCTGCCATCTTACGGAAGATGATACCTGTTTCATCAGCAGCGGCTTCACTTCTGCCGCATCGGTCACATATGCAGCCGTTACATTCGCCACATAAGGGATCACCGGCGTATGTACCTCTACATGCTCCAGAACCTCTCCCAGCTTCTCACCTGCGCCGGTCAGCATCCGGGAATGGAACGGTCCGCTGACATTCAGCATAACGGTACGCTTTGCACCTGCCTCTTTCAGCTTTTCACATGCAGTTTCCACTGCTTCTTTTCTGCCGGAGATCACAATCTGCCCCGGACAGTTGTAATTCGCGATCTGAACGCCTTCGATATCCGCAATCACAGCCTCAATCTCCGCCGCGTCCATAGCCAGAATGGCTGCCATAGCGCCCAGTCCCACCGGAACCTCACTCTGCATCAGAATGCCGCGCTGTCTCACGGTGCTGATGGCATCTGCCTCACTCATCACACCGGCAGCATAGAGCGCGCAATATTCACCCAGGCTCAGTCCGGCAGCGACATCCGGTTTCACCCCTCTGCTTTCCAGCACTTTCGTCATGGCAATGCTTGTGGTCACCATCGCTGCCTGCGTATATTCGGTAATATCCAGTCTGTCATTTTCTGTAAAACACAGCTCCGGAACGGAAAATCCCAAAAGCTCTGTTGCCAGGTCGAATACCTGTTTTCCAATCTCTGTCTGCTCATAGAAATCCTGTCCCATTCCACAAACCTGTGCTCCCTGTCCCGGGTAAATAAATGCGATTCTGCTCATTCGCTCTGCTCCTTTATATCTTGTTGCCTTATCTTCTTCCAAGCAGCTTCTCTGCCTGCTCCATCATTTCCTCAATCATCTCCTGGCAGGTCTGTTCCTTGTTCACCATACCGGCAATCTGTCCTGCCATGACGGTGCCGCCTGCCACATCGCCCTCCTGGACAGCCTTGCGCAGCGTTCCAAGAGTCAAATACTCCAGCTCCTCGAAGGATTTTCCTTCGTTCTCCAGCTTGATGTACTCTCTCGTCATCTGATTTCTCAGACAGCGAACCGGATGTCCGTGACTTCTGCCGGTTACCGTAGAATCGATATCCTTCGCCTTCAGCACACGATCCTTATAATTCTGATGTACGATACACTCCTTTGCTACCAGGAAACGGGTTCCCATCTGAACTGCCTCGGCACCCAGCATGAAAGCAGCTGCAATGCCTCTTCCGTCACCAATGCCGCCTGCCGCGATCACCGGGATAGAAACTGCGTCCACTACCTGCGGCACCAGTGTCATGGTTGTTGCTTCTCCGATATGTCCGCCGGACTCGGTTCCTTCTGCAACTACCGCATCTGCACCATACCGCTCCATTCTCTTTGCCAGAGCTACGGAAGCCACTACCGGAATCACCCGGATTCCTGCCGCCTTCCACATATCCATGTATTTTTCCGGATTTCCAGCTCCGGTGGTAACCACCTTTACGCCTTCCTCCACCACAACGTTTGCCACTTCATCCGCATACGGGCTCATCAGCATGACATTCACACCAAACGGCTTGTCCGTCACGGCCTTTACCTCACGGATATAATTGCGGATGACCTCAGCCGGTGCATTGGCACCGCCGATCAGACCCAGTCCGCCTGCTGCGGATACTGCTGACGCCAGATGACTCTCTGCCACCCATGCCATTCCG
>JALFHZ010000245.1 GCA_022776445.1 Lachnospiraceae bacterium | reverse complement strand
CATGTGCGCCTAGCGGCGCACGTTTCCAACAGGTGCAAGTCCTGAATCCGCCCGGTAGTGGGAAGGATATAGCTGAAAGCAAGGGTGTCCATCGTGAGGTGAAATCTGAAGGAAGCTGGATGTGGGAACATACTAACCCATGGGCAAATCTCCGATCTGACGAACAGAAATCACATATGAGGTTATGCATGAGGGTAAGGCTGCATGACAAGTCGAAGCCCAATAACTACACGGAATCATGCATGATAGATGTGGCAGATGGATGGAGAGAAGGAAACGTGTGGTACCTAGGGAGGTCTGTGCGATACGCTCTGAAAGGAGTAACCAACACTGTAAGGTGTTGTTGAACACACAGAAGTCAGCAGAGGTCATAGTAGCCGAAAGGTGAAGGACCGAATCAGTAGGAGTCTTAAGTATAACCGAGAAAGGAGGAATGACCGATTATGATAGAAAACACAAACAGTGGCTATTCGCAAAGAGATAGTGCGGAACACGAAGGGTATGCGAAAGCGTCTAGGTCATTCAATCGGATATGGAAAGAAAGAGACAGTGCACAGCCGAAACTCTTGGAAGCTATATTGTATAAAGATAACTTTAACAGAGCGTATAAGAGGGTCAAGGCAAACAAGGGAGCGCCAGGCATTGATGGAATGACCATTGAAGAGGCTCTTCCGTATCTTAGGGAACATCAACAAGAGTTAACTGACCGTATATATAGAGGGAAATATACTCCATCTCCAGTGAGACGTGTTGAGATTCCTAAACCAGATGGTGGTGTGCGAAAGCTTGGCATACCAACAGTGATAGACCGTACACTTCAACAGGCAATAACCCAACAGTTAGTGCCAATCTATGAACCGCTGTTTGCAGACAGTAGTTTTGGCTACCGTCCTAACAGAAGTGCGAAAGATGCAATTCTTAAGGTAAAAGAGTATGCAGAGCAAGGCTACACATATGCGGTAGTCCTTGATTTATCGAAATACTTTGATACCATCAACCATGAAATACTCATCAATCTTCTTCGTAAGAATGTAAAGGATGAACGAGTGGTGCAACTGATTAAGCGCTATCTGAAAAGCGGAGTAATGGAAAACGGAGTGGTCATTGAGACAGAAGAAGGATCGCCGCAAGGGGGCAATCTATCGCCACTGCTTGCGAATATCTACCTCAATGAGTTCGACCAAGAGTTTCTGAAGAGGGGCGTTCCATGTATAAGATATGCGGACTATACCGAAGTTGAAACTATGCCGAAGAATTCCATGAAATATAGAAGATATCAGGGATTTCCTTAAAAACTTCGGCATAGTTTTTGGTCATAACCGATACAAACGTTCCAAAGTATCCGGGTCACTCCAGCTTTTTAC
>JALFHZ010000042.1 GCA_022776445.1 Lachnospiraceae bacterium | reverse complement strand
AACCATGCATTCTTTATCTCATATGGACCTTATACGGATCCGGATATCTGTGTAACCGTCAATATACCATATGGATATTCGTCCAGCAATGCGGCAGCGGTTGCAAGGGATGTATACCGGCTCTACTATGGATATACGGATCTGGAACAGGTTCTGAATTCCGGCGCATCAAGCGCTTCCAGTGTCCGGATCGGAGACTGATTGTATAGAAAGTGGGGAAACAGGTTGAAGAGCAAAGTCGTGATCAAAAGCAGTAAATCCGGAATGAGTGTGTTTCTGGATCCGGATTGTACGTTCGATGAGCTTCTTGCCGCAATTGCGGCGAAATTCAGACAGAGTGCCAGATTCTGGGGCAATGCTCAGATGGCGCTGATTCTGGAAGGAAGAGAAATAACTGCGGAAGAAGAGTTCCGGATTGTCAATACGATTACAGAAAATTCCGGAATCGAGGTACTTTGTCTGATTGATCAGGATGCAAACCGGATTGAGCGCTGCGAAAAGGCACTCAATCAGAAGCTGATGGAGCTTTCTCATCAGACCGGTCAGTTCTATAAGGGAAGCCTTCACCGTGGGGAGTCTCTGGAATCTGAGGCAAGTATTGTGATCATCGGGGATGTCTGTCACGGTGCCCGTGTGACGGCCAAGGGCAATATCATTGTGCTGGGCGAGCTGCGCGGCAGCGTACATGCCGGTGTATCCGGCAATCCGGACTCGGTTGTGGTTGCACTCGAGATGGCCCCCCTTCAGATCCGGATTGGCGACTACGGATGCCATTACGGGGATAAAAGACACAAGCTGGGACGCGGTCCCATGATTGCAAATGTAGAAAATTGTAGTATTTGTGTCAAACCAGTCAAAAAATCAGTTTTTAATTTATTAAATATCAATTAATTAACGAAATAATACTGGAAATGTTTTCACTTTTAATGTAAAATATATTCCGTAGTATGTTTTCAGGAGGCATTATATATGAGTGAAGTCATTGTAATTACTTCTGGAAAAGGCGGGGTCGGCAAGACAACCACAACTGCGAACATCGGGACAGGTCTGGCGCTCCTGGGATATCATGTAGTTCTGATTGATACGGATATCGGATTAAGGAACCTGGATGTCGTGATGGGACTGGAGAACCGGATTATTTACAATCTGGTTGATGTGGTGGAAGGCAACTGCCGTATGAAGCAGGCCCTGATAAAAGACAAAAGATACCCGAATCTTTACCTGCTGCCGTCTGCCCAGACACGGGACAAGTCTTCTGTGAATCCCGGACAGATGAGAAAGCTTGTGGATGATCTTCGGGGAGATTTTGATTATATTATTCTGGATTGTCCGGCCGGGATTGAACAGGGATTTCAGAATGCCATTGCCGGTGCAGATCGTGCCCTGGTGGTGACGGTTCCTGAGGTTTCGGCCATCCGGGACGCCGATCGGATTATCGGGCTTCTGGAGGCTGCTCAGATGCAGAGGATTGACCTGATTGTGAATCGGATTCGGATGGATATGGTTCGGCGCGGAGATATGATGTCCGTAGAGGATGTTGCAGATGTCCTGGGCGTGAATATTATCGGTGCTGTAGCAGATGATGAAAATATCGTGGTTTCCACGAACCAGGGAGAGCCTCTGGTGGATACGGATGCCGTATCCGGTCAGGCCTACCTGAACATCTGCAAGCGCATTACAGGAGAGTCGGTTCCCATGATGGATCTGGATTCCCGCCGCGGGATTCTGGTGCGTATCTCCGATTTCCTGAAACGGGCCTAGGAGGTATGCGAGATGAGACAGATTCTGCTGTTTCACAAAAGCAACTCCGGCGAGATAGCAAGAAACAGACTGAAGCTTTTGCTCGTTTCCGATCAGGCAAGTATATGCCCCGGACTGATAGACTTGATTAAAGATGACATGATTGGCGTACTTTCCAGATATGCGGAGGTTGATTCCAGCAAGATTGATTTGAAGTTTACAAAATTTGCTTCAGCCGGAACCAGAGAGGAGCTGCCTGCTCTGTCGGCAAGAATTCCGCTCCGCCAGTTGACATGCAAGAGGAATGAAGAATGTTTTTAGATTACAACTTCAGAAATTACAATTACCGTTTATTCCTTTATATATTACTGCTGAATACACTTGGTGTTCTGGTGATTCGGAGCGCGACCAATCAGGATATGGCGGTTGTCGGCAAACAGATTATGGGAATTATCGTCGGCTTTGGTATCATTATCGGACTGTCCCTGATCGATTATCACAGGATTCTGTCCATGTCGTTTGTAATATATGGGCTCTGTGTTGTCGGGCTGCTGGCAGTTCTGCTTTTTGGTGTCAGCCGAAATAATGCCACAAGATGGATTGTTCTTCCCGGTATTGGTCAGATTCAGCCTTCCGAATTTGTCAAGATTGGACTGATCGTTTTCTTCTCCTGGTTTTTTGACAAAAACCAGGAGAAATTAAATGTGTTTCGGACACTTTTGCTGGCCGGAGGGCTTTATCTGATCCTGTTTTTCCTGATATTCCGGCAGCCGGACCTGTCCACCGGATTGGTGACCATGGTCATTTTCGTATGCATGCTGTATACAGCCGGACTGAGCTACCGATGGATTGCCACGGCGCTGGCTGTCCTGATTCCGTCCGCTGCATTATTTATATACCTTCTCCAGTACAATCTGGTACCGTTCCTGAAAGAGTATCAGGTACGCAGAATTCTCGCATTTGTTAACAAATCGAGTTATGCAGAGGCAAATCTGCAGCAGGACAATTCGATTATGGCAATCGGGTCCGGCATGCTGCATGGGAAAGGATTGAATAACAATACGCTTGCATCCGTTAAAAACGGCAATTTTCTGTCGGAAGAGCAGACCGATTTCATTTTCGCAGTGATCGGAGAGGAGCTTGGATTTATCGGCTGTTCTCTGGTGATTCTGATGATTGCACTGATTGTTTATGAATGTCTGATGATGGCTGCGAAAGTCAGGGATCTGTCAGGTCGTCTGCTCTGTGTGGGAATGGCCTCTCTGATTGCGTTCCAGAGCTTTTCCAATATCGCAGTTGCGACCGGGATTTTTCCGAATACCGGATTACCGCTTCCGTTCATCAGTTATGGGGTCAGTTCTCTGATGAGTATTGATCTGGGAGTCGGTTTGATTATGAATGTAGGACTACAAAGAAAAAACAGTAACTATAAGGAGGGTTATTTATGAATATCGGATTGATTGCACACGATTCCAAAAAGAAATTGATGCAGAATTTCTGTATCGCTTACAGGGGAATCCTCAGCAAGCATACTTTATATGCGACAGGAACAACAGGAAGACTGGTAGAGGAGGTTACCAATCTGAATGTGCACAAGTATCTGGCAGGGCATCTGGGCGGTCAGCAGCAGCTTGCTTCTCAGATTGAGCATAACGAGATGGATATGGTCATTTTTCTGAGAGATCCCCTGTCTCCAAAGTCTCATGAGCCGGATGTGAATAATGTGTTCCAGCTGTGTGACAGCTACAATATTCCGCTGGCAACCAATCTGGCGACTGCTGAACTGCTGATCAAGGCACTGGAGCGCGGCGATCTGGAATGGCGTGAGATGTTCCGATAGGAGAATACGGATTTGAAGAAGTTGAATTATTTTCTTCTTTATTCAGTTCTGATATGCATGACACTTACCGGATGCTCAGTCAGACCGTCGGAGAAACTTCTTTACACCTCAGACCGGTTTGAAGCCATGGCTGCCTCTGTGCCGGATGAGCGTGTTCTGGCAGATACCTTTGCCAGCGATCTTTGTGTGGTTACCGGCGAGGAAGAATCTTCGGATCCCTCTGTAAATGCAGAGTCCGCCGGGCTGTTTTCGATTGCGGATCAGCAGGTTATTTTTCAGAAACAGGTGTTTGAGCGCATGCATCCGGCCAGTATTACCAAAGTTATGACGGCTTTGCTCGCGGTCAAGTACGGCAATCCGGATGATCTGGTAACGGTCGGAGAAGAAACCGTAATTCGCGAAGCCGGTGCATCTCTGTGCAACATACATCCGGGAGATACTTTGACTCTGGAGCAGCTTCTCTATGGCCTGATGCTTCCGTCAGGCAACGACGCGGGAACGGCTATTGCAGTTCACATGGCAGGAAGTATCGAAGCATTCAGCGAACGTATGAATGAAGAAGCAAGAAAAATCGGTGCGACCGATACCCATTTTGTCAATCCGCATGGATTGACGGACGAGACACATCTGACGACAGCGTATGATTTGTACCTTATATTGAATGAAGCACTGAAATATCCGGAATTCCGAAAAATAATCGGAACGGCGGATTATGTGGCACAGTATCAGGATGGACAGGGCAATGAGATCAGTCAGACCTGGCATAACAGCAACAAATATCTGAATGGTGAGCGGGAAACCCCGGAAGGACTGCAGGTCCTGGGCGGCAAGACCGGTACGACTAATGCGGCAGGATATTGCCTGATTCTTGCATGTGAGGATGAAAAAGGTCAGGATTATGTCTCTGTTGTTCTGAAGGCAGGAAGCCGTTCTGACCTTTACGACAATATGACAAATATAATTCGTAAAATCGTCAATTAGTGATTGCTTATTTTATAGATTTATACTATAATCAATATAAATCTCAAAAGACTTTTATACAAATTATATAAACTCAAGGAGGAGATTAATATGGTTCAGATTATCGCAGGTAAAAAGGGAAAGGGTAAAACAAAACATCTTTTAGACATGGCTAATACCGGTATTAAGAATGCATCCGGTTCCATCGTCTACCTTGATAAGAGTTCGAAGCATATGTATGAGCTTAGCAATAAGATTCGTCTGATCAACGTTAATGAATATCCGATCACTACCAGTCAGGGATTTGTTGGTTTCCTGTGCGGTATCATTTCTCAGGATCACGATATCGAGACTATGTTCCTGGACAGCTTCCTGAAACTGTCCTGCCTGGAAGGAGAAGATATCTCTGAGACTGTTGCAACTTTGGAAAATCTCAGTGGTAAGTACAATGTTAATTTTGTACTGAGCGTATCTATGGATGCTGTTGATATGCCGGAGAGCGTACAGAAAGACGTTATTATTTCACTGTAATACATAGAATGTCAGATTGCCGCCATCGTGATTTGCGTATGGCGGCTTTTATCATTTTAGCTTGCACTTTTGTACGGTTACTTTTATAATAGTTACATGCATTGTTGTGCAGGGAGGAACTGAAAAGTTGGCCAGAAGAAGAAAAAAAAATAATAAAATTGTACGTTATCGTCATCCCCGGAATATCAATGTGGGGATGATTATCTTTGCTATTATTTTTGTTTATATGACGTTCAGCGTATATACGTATATGAAAAAAGATAAGGTGCAGTTTTATGAAGTGGCGGAGGGTAATATAGTAAATGATACGCAGCATACCGGTCTGATTCTCCGCGAGGAGTCAGTACAGTCTACCGATCGTGCCGGTTATATCAACTATTATGTGCGTGAGGGTAAGCGTGCTGCGATCGGGACAAGAATCTATTCGATTGATGAGACCGGGAGCATGTCTCGTTTTATGGAAGAGAATCCGGAGGCCAATGTAACACTGACTGATGAGAATCTGGCAGATATCAAGCGCCAGCTTTCAGCCTTTTCGATGTCCTACGATGACATCCGGTTTGGCGAAATCTATGACCTGCAGTATTCACTGGAGGCAGCGGTCATGGAATATGTGAATTTTAATGCTCTGGGCAATCTGGATGCGCTGATTGCTCAGGCCGGTGCAAATTTCCAGCAGGTAAAAGCGCCTGTTTCCGGTGTTGTTTCCTATTCCATAGACGGATATGAGAACTTTGATCTGTCCGGATTGTCAGAGAGCAGTTTTGACCGTTCCGGGTATGCAAAGGCAATCACAAAGGCCGGCCAGCTGATTGAACAATCTGCACCGGTTTATAAACTGATTACCTCGGATGCATGGAGTATCGTCTTTACGTTGAGTGAAGAGGAGACAGCGGAATACAACGGCAGGAGCAGCCTGCGTGTCTCGTTTCCATCCAATGATCTGACCACGGATGCAGCATTTTCCATCATAACGGGAAGTGACGGCAAATCATACGGCAAACTGGATTTTGATAAGTATATGGTGCAGTTTGTGTCGGATCGCTTTGTAACATTTGAGATTGAAACGGAGAAGGCGGATGGCTTGAAGATACCGGTCACCGCTGTTACCACGAAGAGTTTTTATCTGGTTCCGGTTGAATATATTACCATGGGTGGAGATTCCAGTACCACCGGATTTATGAAAGAAACCTACTCAGAGAACGGTACCTCTGCGGAATTTATTCCGACCACGATTTATTATTCTAACGATGAGTACTGTTATATTGATATGAGTGAAAACAGCCCTCTGAAGGCAGGGGACTATCTGATTCGTCCGGATTCTCAGGAACGATATCAGATCGGAAACAGTGATACTCTGCAGGGAGTGTACAATATCAATAAGGGATATGCAGTTTTTAAGCAGATTGAGATTCTGAAAAGCAATGATGAGTATTATACGATCAAAAAGGGAACCAGTTACGGGCTTTCCGTCTATGATCATATTGTACTGAATGCGGATGCGGTATATGAGGGAGAACTGATTTACCGTTAGGCCATACAAAATAAAACAGAGGTGATATTATGAGCAGTTTGATTGCAGAACATATGAAAGATGTACACGCACGGATGGAGGCAGCCTGTGCAAGATCCGGAAGAGATCCGAAAACCGTTACTTTGATTGCGGTCAGCAAGACAAAGCCGATTGAAGATTTGAAAGAAGCTTATGAGGCGGGCGCCCGTGATTTTGGTGAGAATAAGGTTCAGGAGATTTCCGAAAAGGCTCCTGAGATGCCTTCTGATGCCCGTTTCCATATGATCGGGCATCTGCAGCGGAACAAAGTAAAGCAGGTATTGAAGCATGCAGTTATGATTCATTCTGTGGATTCCGTACGGCTTGCGGAACAGATTCAGACGGAGGCAGAGAAAGAAAATCTCCATGTGAAGGTTCTGCTGGAAGTGAATGTGGCAAAGGAAGAGAGCAAATTCGGGTTTATGCCGGAGGAAGTGATGGATGCAGTGAATGTGATCAGTAAGTTTCCGAATGTACAGATCTGCGGACTCATGACAATTGCGCCTTTTGTCGAGAATTCTGAAGAAAATCGTCCGGTTTTTAAAAAATTATATCAATTATCTGTTGACATCGATCGTAAAAACATTGATAATGTTACTATGGGTGTCTTGTCCATGGGAATGACAGGCGATTATGAAGTCGCCATTGAGGAAGGAGCTACCCTGATTAGAGTCGGCACCGGTATCTTTGGCGCCAGATAAAGATTGGAGAGAATATTAGTTATGAGTTTTTTAAGTAAGATGATGGATGCGATGCGTTTGACGGAGGATGAAGACGACGGATACTTCGCAGATGATGAATATGAGGAGCCGAAAGCGGCGCGCAAGAGCCTTTTTTCAGCAAAAAATGAAGAAGAGGATTTAGAAGATCCGGAAGAGCAGAAGCCGAGATTTTTCTCACGGTCTTCCAAGGTAGTTCCGATGCGTAAGTCGATGGAGGTATCGCTGATTAAGCCAACCTCGATTGAGGATGCCAGAGAAATCTGTGATTACCTTCTAGCAGGTAAGGCTGTGGTATTGAATATGGAAGGAATCCATACAGAAGTTGCACAGCGGATTATTGATTTCACTTCTGGCGCGACTTATTCCATGAACGGAAATCTCCAGAAGATCTCAAGCTTTATTTTCATTGCAACACCGGAGTCTGTAGAGCTTTCCGGAGATTTTCAGGATTTGCTGAACAATGGAACACTGGATGTTGCCGGTCTGAATATCCGCCTGTAGGTGTGTATGTTCGGATCAGCGGCGATTCGCAGACAGGGCAGACAATTTTCACGAAAGATTCGGAAAGTTGTTTGCTTTCTTTTTTAAAAGACAAAACGATAAGAACAGGAGAATGAACATGTCAGAAAGAATCATCGTCCACAGAGACGGAACTGCAATTTATGATATTGTGACGGAACCGACACTGGAACATCTGGGAAGGGAGGTTGCTGCACTCGGGATTGCAACAGGCCGGAGAATCTGCATTGTCACAGATTCCAATGTTGCTCCGCTTTATCTGGAGCAGGTAAAGACGCTCCTGGCTCCTGTATGCAGTCAGGTGGATGTTTTTGTATTTCCGGCAGGAGAAGCGTCCAAGAACCTGAATACGGTTCATGATCTTTATGAATTTCTGATTCTGAAGCATTATGATCGACAGGATATTCTGGCAGCACTTGGCGGTGGAGTAGTGGGCGATCTGTGCGGATTTACCGCTGCCACTTATCTGCGCGGTATTTCCTTTATTCAGATACCTACAACGCTTCTGTCGCAGGTGGACTCAAGTATCGGAGGAAAAACAGGAGTAGATTTTGATGCATACAAGAATATGGTTGGTGCATTTCATATGCCAAAACTTGTTTATACGGCGATTAACACACTGCATACCCTTTCAGAGGAGCAGTATGCATCCGGTATGGGAGAGATCATCAAGCATGGCATGATCCGAAACCGCGATTATTATGAGTGGCTGAAGGAACATGCGGACGGGATTTCCAGACGGGAACCGGCAGTCTGCGAGGCCATGATTCTGGAGAGCAACCGCATCAAGCGGGATGTTGTGGAGCAGGATCCTACGGAGAAAGGGGATCGCGCGCTTTTGAATTTTGGTCATACGCTGGGGCATGCAATTGAAAAAATGATGAATTTCGGTATGCTGCACGGACATTGTGTGGCACTCGGCTGTGTGGCTGCGGCTTATCTTTCTGCATTGCGTGGGGAGATTGCGATGGAGGAAGTACTGGATGCACGGTCGTTGTTTGCACAGTATCATCTTCCTGTAAGCATCAAGGAACTTCCTCTGGACATCGATCAGATTATTGAGGCTACGCGGAATGATAAGAAGATGGATTCCGGAAAAATCAAATTTATTCTGCTCCATGCAGTCGGCAGTGCCTATATTGACCGAACGGTGACGGATGAAGAGATGAAAGCATGTCTGGAATGGCTTGCGGGAGGATGTTATGAAGGATAAGATTGCCAATCTGGCTGCATGGTTTGTCGGATCTGTGGCACTGGTGCTGGCAGACCAGTATACAAAAGCTTTGGCAGTGACACATCTGAAAGGAAAGGGTCCATGCGTGATTCTGGATGGCATATTTGAACTGCTTTATTCGGAAAATAGGGGAGCTGCGTTCGGCATGCTGCAGGGCAGGCAGGGGATCTTCTTTTTGATCGGAGTGATTGTACTGGCTGTGGCTGCTTTTGTCATGTACCGCCTGCCGTCCTGGCGGAATCAGCGTTTCCACTGGATGAAGCTCTGTGTCATTCTGATCACGGCAGGAGCGATCGGTAATATGGTGGATCGGATATCCCAGGGGTATGTGGTGGATTTCCTTTATTTCAGCCTGATTGATTTTCCGATCTTTAATGTTGCTGATATTTATGTGACGGTGGCGACTGCTCTGCTTATGGTGCTGATGTTTTTTTATTATCATGATGAAGATATGGAGTGTTTGCAGCTGCACCGAAAGGAACAGACGGAAAAGGAGGAAACTCTTTGAGACAGGATATCATAGTCGGCGAAGATGCGGGCATCCGCATCGACCGTTATCTGAGCGACCAGTGTCCCGATATGTCCCGGTCTTATCTTCAGAAGATCCTGAAGGATGGTGGTGTTCAGGTAAACGACAAATCAGTCAAGAGCAATTATAAAGTGGCTGTGGGTGATAGGATCCGTCTTGAGGTACCGGATGCTGTCGAACCAGAGATCGAAGCCGAACCGATGGATCTGGATATCCTTTATGAAGATTCGGATATTATATTGATCAATAAGCCGAAGGGAATGGTTGTTCATCCTGCTGCAGGGCATTATACCGGGACTCTGGTCAACGGACTGATGGAACACTGCAAAGGGGGGTTGTCCGGGATTAACGGCGTGCTGCGGCCCGGTATTGTCCATCGGATTGATATGGATACCACAGGAGTCCTGATTGCCTGTAAGAATGATAAGGCACATAACGCCATTGCAGAGCAGCTGAAGGCGCATTCCATTACACGCAGGTACTATGCGATTGTTCATGGAATTCTGAAGGAAGATGATGGTGTGGTGAATGCACCGATCGGCAGGCATCCGGTTGACCGTAAAAAGATGAGCATCAATGAGAAAAACGGAAAAGAAGCCATTACTCATTATCATGTGCTGCGCCGTTTTCGGCGTTTTACATTCATTGAGTGCCGTCTGGAAACCGGCCGCACACATCAGATTCGCGTTCACATGGCCAGCATTGGTCATCCACTGCTGGGAGATCAGGTTTATGGACCGTCAAAATGCCCATTCCGGGATCTTCAGGGACAGACACTGCATGCAGGTGTGTTGGGTATTATCCATCCTTCTACCGGAAAATATATGGAATTTAGTGCTCCATTGCCAAAGTATTTTGAAAAACTTCTAAAAATCTTAGAAAATGAATAAAATTACTGAATTGTTTATATACTTTTGCTACAATTTGATGTATAATATAATTGAAAATCAGGACAGCAGGAAATCATTAAGTGTCCTTACAATCAATACATGTTACATCGTGAGTTGCTGAAAGGAGAGGTATCTATGAAGGGTAATCTTGTTATTACAATAGGAAGACAGTGCGGAAGCGGCGGCAGACAGATTGGCCAGGCACTTGCCAAGAAGATGGGAGTCAAGTGTTACGACAAGGAGCTTCTGGCTCTTGCTTCAAAGCACAGTGGATTGTGTGAAGAACTGTTTGAGACGCATGACGAGAAGCCTACGAGCAGTTTTCTGTACTCACTGGTAATGGACACCTATTCTCTTGGTTATACTACATCCGCATACATGGATATGCCGATCAATCACAAGATCTTTCTGGCTCAGTTCGATACGATCAAGAAGCTGGCAGATGAAGAATCCTGCGTTATTGTAGGTCGTTGTGCGGATTATGCACTTGCGGATTATCCGAATACCGTCAGTGTCTTTATCACTGGCAATGACGATTTCAAGATTGCGCATCTGAAAGAGATGTATCAGGTAGATGATGCGAAAGCAAAGGATATCATGGTCAAGACTGATAAGAAGCGTGCAAGTTATTATAACTATTATTCCAGCAAGAAGTGGGGCGATTCCCGCAGTTATGATCTGTGTATCAACAGCAGTGTAGTTGGAATGGATGGTGCCGTTGACCTGATTCTGGATTTTGCAAAAGTAAAACAGGCATGGGTAAACCGGGACAAATAAATGAATCATGAATCCGGTACGGATTGTTCAATGAAACGAAGCGAATGCTCCCATAGGAAAAGGGTAGGGCATTCGCTTCGTTTCTTCTCGTATCGCTCACTTGCAGGCTTCTATAATATAGAAGTGCACTGCGCTTAGTCCATGATACGGATCAGACCGATCACTTTACCAAGGATCTCCAGCTGATCAACAATAATGGGGTCCATCGTCGTATTCTCCGGCTGGAGACGATAATGTCCTTCTTCCTTAAAATAACGCTTCACAGTAGCGGAATCTTCCAGAAGCGCGACAACGATATCACCGTTCTGTGCAACATTGGTCTGAGAGACAAGTACTCGGTCACCGTCATAGATTCCTGCATCAATCATGCTTTCACCCTTGACACGCAGCATAAAGGTATCTGTATTCGGCAAAAGGTTCGCCGGAATCGGGAAATAATCCTCGATATTTTCCTGAGCGAGAATCGGCTGTCCGGCAGCCACCGTACCGATCATCGGAACCTGAACCATCTCTCTGCGCGTAAGAGCAAAATCATCATCCAGAATCTCAATCGCCCGCGGTTTCGTGGGATCTCTCCGGATATATCCGTTGCGTTCCAGTGTTTCAAGATGGGAATGGACAGAAGACGTAGACTTCAGCTGAACTGCCTCACAGATCTCACGTACAGCCGGCGGATAACCCTTCTTTAAAATGTTCTGTTTTATATATTCTAATATTTCCTGCTGCTTCGCAGTAATCTTTCCCTGACTCATCGTATTCCTCCTGTCGTTCTGTTTTCTATCTACTATACTAACATATGTTCGACAAAAAAGCAAACTTTTGTTCGATTTTTCTTTGAAAACCATTGACAAACAAATGTTCGGATATTATAATAGGATCATCAGAAGAACAAATGTTTGCATCTGACATGTACCGATGATAAGTTGTTTCCTATGAGTATGAGGGGGTTTTATTATGACACGAAGACAGAGAATTCAGGCGAAAAGGAGATTGAGAAATCTTACGATTATATTACTGATGATCCTTGCATTCTGTTCCGGCTTTTTCGGTCATACATTGCTGAGTGCATATGCAAAAGAAAAGAGTGTTCGTCCGCGAAATCGTTATTATACCAGTGTTCAGCTTCGCCAGGGAGACAGTCTCTGGGAGATTGCAAGAAAGTATTCGGAAGGGAGCGGTTATTCCGTGGATGAGTATGTAGAGGAATTGAAGCGTATGAATGGATTAAAGGGAGAAGCGATTCATTCGGGAGAATATTTGACGGTGGTTTATTTTGCAGAGTAATTTTCACATTCATAATCCCCGTCCATTAGTTTACATAATTAATTTATGTAAACTAATGGACGGGATTCAATTATTTTATGAGTTGCCTGACAAATGGGCAGCGCATTTGATTATCGGGATCCTAACTGCCAGAATGCTACGGCACTGGCTGCAGCGACGTTCAGGGAATCAACACCATGGGACATGGGAATACGCACCGTGTAATCGCAGTCAGCGATTGTGGATAATGAAAGTCCATCGCCTTCTGTACCAAGCACAATTGCCAGCTTTTCTTCAGCGAGAAGAGCCGGATGATCGATTCTGACGGAGTTGTCACACAAAGCCATAGCGGCTGTTTTGAATCCCAGTTCTTTAAGCAGATGAATCCCAGGGTGTGGCCATTCGGATGATTCATGCCCAGTGTATGTCCATGGAATCTGGAAGACTGTTCCCATACTTACACGAATGGAGCGCCGGTAAAGAGGATTACTGCATCCGGGTGTAAGGAGTACTGCATCCATATGCAGCGCTGCGGCAGAGCGGAAAATGGCTCCGATATTGGTTGGGTTCATGATGTTTTCCAATACAGCGATTCTGCGTGCTCCTGAGCATACCTGACCAAGATCCGGAAGCGGAGGACGCCGCATGGCGCATAGTGCGCCGCGTGTCAGCTGGAAGCCGGTGAGATTGGTCAGTACCTGAAAATCAGCTGTAAAGATCGGGATATCGCCGCAGCGATTGATGATTTCTCTGGCTTCTCCGTGAATATGTTTGCGCTCCAGAAGCAAAGAAACCGGTATACATCCGGCATCCAGAGCACGTTCGATGACTTTGGGACTTTCTGCAATGAAAAGACCCTTATGCGGTTCGTGACGATTCAGCAACTGATTTTCTGTGAGACGAGCGTAGATATCCAGTTCAGGAGCTGAAAAGTCGTTGATTTCAATAATGGTTGACATAGGATAGGTTTCTCCTTAAAAATAGCTTTAACTATTCGTTAAACTATTCTTTCGCGAATAGTTGGAAGTCTCTCCCCTGATAAGGAAATCAGTCGTTAATCATGGTAATTTTGCAAAAACCATTCTAAAAATCTGGTGTCCCGGACAATCCAGTCATCCTGTGATAACCGTTTATTACTGTCGATGGCCTCTTCCAGGGTTACCCATTGCAATTCAAAACCCTGAGCCTGCTCACTTTCCGTCAGATGCGTGGATGTTGTGAATTCCTCGACATCACAGCTGTAATATAATGAATGGCATATATATTTTTGACCTGACTGAAAAATATCCTGTTTCAGTTCCAGAATTTCCCCGATCTCTTTAATTGTGCCTTTTTTAACAATAAGACCTGTTTCTTCCAGAACCTCCCGGCATAGTGCCTGCGCACAGGTTTCGCCAGGGTCAATTCCCCCACCGGGGATTTTATATATGCCCAGATTGTTTTTCTGCATTGCATATTGAACGTTTCTACGGATCATGGCTCTGACACCAAAACGTTCAAAAACCGGCATATCTTCAGAATAATTTTTATGGTCAATGGTCATGATTTTTTTCATTGGCTTGTTCCTCTCTCCCACTGCGCGGCTGATTTGTTTTATAAAACAACTTCAATTTCAATTATAATTTACATAAAAATATTATGTAAATTATAACGCATGATAATGCGGAATGATGTCTTCGTAATGCCCATCTTTCATTAAGAATCCTTTTGGGATGGAACTGCAGGATTCGAAAACCAAGTTCTTTGGCCTTTTCAAGGCAGTGAAGCACCAGTTTTTCACCGATAGGATGACCACGGATGTCTTTGCGTACGGCATAGCTGGCATTACTGATATGCCCGCAGCGTCCTACGTTGTTTGGATAATTCCATCTGTGGAAATGCGGTTCCATCCTCCACGACATCATTCCAGATGGAGATCGCCTCCCTCCTTTTTTAATTATATTCCTGAATCAGCTGCAGAGATTCAGGAAGCTTGTAAATCTTTTTTTTAATAAATTGCGGATACAGATAAGCCTTGTCCAGACATTCGAAAGGCAGCCATTCGAATTCCAGACACAATCTTCCATCCATACAGGAAAATGACGTACCGCGTTCCAGAAGATCGGTATCCGAAATGTCGATCAAAAAATAGATGCACAGCTCATGGAAACGTTCTTTTGTTACATCTTCAACAAAATTCCTGCAGGATGGCATCTTCTGCTGTTTCATGAAGTTCTACTCTCCCGCCCGGAAGGTAATAATAGGAGGCTCCTCTTTATTTTGTCTTCCGGATTATCCAGATCAGGGTCGCGATCAGCACAAGAATACCCGCTGCAATCAGGCAGGTACTAAAGGAGTTTCCTGTTTTACCTGCGATAAATACCGATGTTGGTCCATCTGCTCCGCCAATAATGGAAATTGCCATCGCCTGTTTAAATTTGAATCGTATGCCGGTCAGAATGAGTGCCGTACCTGGTAATGCCGCAGCAATGATTTTCCACAGTTTCATTTCACGATCATCCCCTTTCTGAACATGATTTGTCCGTCTATTTTACACCTGTTTTAACAAAATTACAATCATCTTGCAAGTTCTTATGGAAAAATGTTATAATCAGAATCTGTAGAATGAAAGGAATCGATCACTATGAAACTTCAGCGTTTATACAGCTTAACACGTCAGGCCATCGACACCTATCGTCTGATTGAGGATGGCGATCATATTGCAATTGGAATTTCCGGCGGCAAGGACAGCCTGACGTTATTATATGCATTACAGGGGCTTAGAAAATTTTATCCAAAGAAATTTGAGTTGTCTGCGATTTCAGTGGATCTCGGTTTTAACGGGTTCGATCTTTCTCCGGTGGCGGAGCTTTGCAAAGAAATGGAAGTAGCTTATCGGATTGTACCTACTGAGATCGGAAAGATCCTGTTTGATGTGCGTCAGGAAGCCAATCCATGCGCTCTGTGCGCGAAAATGCGGAAAGGTGCACTGAATCTGGCTGCGAAGGAAATGGGCTGCAATAAGGTTGCTTACGCGCACCATATGGATGATATGATTGAAACAATGATGCTTTCTTTGATCTATGAAGGGCGCTTCTACTCTTTTCCTCCTTATACCTGGCTGGATCGGATGGAACTTGCAGTGATTCGGCCGATGATGCTGGTATCGGAAGCAGATGTAATTGGTTTTAAAAATAAATATCATCTTCCTGTATGCAAGAATCCATGTCCGGCAGATGGCAATACCAGACGCGAGTACGTCAAGCAGCTGATCCGCCAGTTGGAACGAGAGAATCCGGGCATGAAAATGCGTCTGTTTCATGCCGTCCTGGAAGGCAATATTCCGGGCTGGAATTTATCAGAACAGAACCATGTGAACGTGGCACTTCATACAGACAAGCAACAGGAGTAACCGATGAGTCATTTAGCATATCATGAACAGAAAGATATAGAAAATATTAAGAAACTGCGTACACTGACCAAAGAACTTCCGCCCTTTTGCACGGATTTTTTTCGTGGAATCGAACCTCGTACTTCCACAAGAACCCGTATTGCTTACGCATATGATCTTTCCGTTTTTTTCGGATTTTTAAAGAAAGAGAACCCGGTATTTCGAAAACTGGAGCGGGAAGAATTTCGGTTGGAGCAGATCGAACAGCTGACCGTTTCTGATCTGGAAGAATATATGGAATATCTGAAATACCGTTTCAATGATCAAAATCAGGAGGTTATGAATAAAGAGCGGGGAATCATGAGGAAGATCTCTTCCCTGAAAAGTTTTTACAACTATTTCTATCGCAATGAAACCATCCACAATAATCCTGCTGCCCTGGTCAAACTGCCGAAACTGCATGAGAAAGAAATCATTCGACTGGATGTGGACGAGGTTGCGTTGCTGCTGGATGAGGTAGAAAGCGGAGAAAATCTTACGGAGAAGCAGAAAGCATTTCATAATAAGACAAAGGTGCGTGATCTGGCGATTCTTACTTTGATGCTTGGCACAGGAATTCGTGTTTCAGAATGTGTAGGGCTGGATATCAATGATATTGATTTTAAGAATGGCGGTATTCATATTCACCGAAAAGGCGGCAAAGAAGTGACTGTATATTTTGGCATTGAGGTGGAGGATGCACTGCAGGATTATCTGGATGAGCGCTTTGGAATCGACGCAGCACCGGGCAGTGAAGACGCATTGTTCCTCTCTCTTCAGAAAAAGCGGATTGCTGTGCGCAGTGTGGAAAATCTTGTTAAGAAATATGCCAGAATTGTAACACCACTCAAGAAAATTACGCCCCATAAGCTTCGAAGCACCTATGGCACCAATCTATACCGGGAAACCGGTGATATTTACCTGGTAGCGGATGTACTGGGGCATTCAGATGTCAATACAACAAAGAAGCACTATGCGGCTCTTGAAGATGAACGCAGACGAAGTGCAAAGGATAAAGTTCGGCTGCGGGAAAAACGATAAAAAGCCACATTCTGTTCCATTAGTGTCAGACAGAGTATTTTATTTTCTAAAGTTAATCCTTCTATATTAGAGGTAAATGAAGCAAAATTTAAAATAAAGTTTCGTTTTTTAGTCTCTGCTTGACTTTTTTCTGCAAGCTGCATATAATTCGGAACTATGATTCATTGTGCAACATATTTTTTTAAGAAAGCGAAGGCGCTGGGAAAGGATTTCCGGCGCTTTTTCGTTTTTGATCAGGATTATTCTTCAGAAATTTCAGAGAGGTGATTGTGATGCCGGATATGGTAAAAGTTGAGCATTTGAAAAAGAATTTTGGCGATCTGGAGGTGTTGAAGGACATCAGTCTGACCGTCAGAGAAGGAGAAAAGCTGGTCATTATCGGGCCGTCCGGTTCCGGAAAATCGACCTTTATCCGGTGCATCAATTATCTGGAGGAGCCGACAGCCGGAAAGATTTCCATTGCGGGAAGCGAGGTAAACCGTAAAAATCATTTGGAGATGGCAAAAAAATACTCCTCCATGGTGTTCCAGCAGTTTAATCTGTATCCGCATCTGACTGTTTTGGAAAATCTGACACTGGCACCGATCAGGCTTCAGCATGTGTCAAAGGCGGATGCCGAAACCACTGCGATGAAATGTCTGGATCGTGTCGGATTGAAGGAAAAGGCCGGAAATTATCCGGTTCAGTTGTCCGGCGGGCAGCAGCAGCGTGTGGCAATTGCCCGGGCACTCTGCACCAGGCAGCCGCTGATTCTGTTTGACGAGCCGACCTCTGCGCTGGATCCTGAGATGGTTCAGGAAGTATTAAATGTTATGGTAGAACTGGCGCATGAAAATATCACCATGATCTGTGTAACACATGAGATGGGATTTGCAAGGCAGGTAGCTGACCGTGTTATTTTTATGGAGGGAGGATATATTCTCGAGGAAGGTACACCGGAGCATTTCTTTACTGCACCGGATCATGAAAGAACAAAGGCATTTTTGAGCAAGATTCTGCATTAAACAGCAGTATTCGAAAAGAACGAAAGGCAATCCAGTTCCTTCGCAGGAAATGCAGATCAGTTCTATCCGAACTGTGGTCTCCCGCTTCCTGCTTCGGATAAATCAAATCTGATGGAAAAGAGAGGAGAAACAATTATGAAGAAAAAAGTATTATCCATGGCATTTGCAGCCATTATGGCTGCATCAGCACTGACTGCATGCGGTTCCGGCAGTTCCGCAAGTGCAACCACTGCAGCAGCCGCATCTGAAACCAAAGCTGCTGAGACATCAGCCGAGACCTCAAAAGCTGCTGAGACATCAGCTGCAGGCGAGATCACTGCGGATGTTCAGAAAATCATTGATCGCGGTGTACTGAAAGTAGGATGCAAATCCGATATTCCGAACTTCAGTCTTCAGAATACTGCTACCGGCGAGTATGAAGGCTTTGAGGATGATCTGGCATATACCATCGCAGGAGAGATTTTCGGCTGCAGCATGGAAGAAGCAAAGGAGAAAAAACTGGTCGAGTTCCAGGGTGTAACCGCAAAGACCAGAGGACCTCTTCTGGAGAATGGCGAAATCGATCTGGTTATCGCTACCTTTACCATTACTGATGAGAGAAAAGAAACCTATAATTTCTCTACCCCGTACTATACCGATGCAGTTGGTCTGTTGGTAAACAAGGATTCCGGTATTGCTTCCATCGAGGATCTGGACGGCAAGATTATCGGCGTAGCACAGTCTTCCACCACCAAGGACGGCTTTGAGGCTTATATAGCAGAAAAAGGAATCGATATCAAACCGGAGTTTCAGGAGTTTGACGGATATCCGGCACTGGCTCAGGCACTGGCTACCAAGCAGATTGACTGCTTTTCTGTAGACCGCGCGATTCTTTCCGGCTATGTAAATGACTCTAATATGCTGCTGGAAGATCGCTTCGCAGAGCAGGATTATGGTGTTGCTTCCGCAAAAGAGAATACCGGACTTGCAGAACTGGTAGAGAAAAAGGTTACTTCCATGCTGGATGATGGTTCCATGAAAGAACTTCAGGATCAGTGGAATCTGCAGTAAAGGAATGTAAAAAGATACGTATGGATACTTCCGTATCATGAAAAATGGGACGAAGGGATGTTATTATGATAAAAGGGCTGTTTGATGGAAAACGCTGGCTGGCGCTCTGGAAGGCGATTCCGGAGTATTATGTGCCGGGATTCATTATGACGTTAAAGATTTCGCTGGTAGGTCTTGCGGTTGCACTGGTTCTGGGTGTGATTTTCGGAATGCTTTCGACTATGAAGTTCAGGCCTGCGAAATTTCTTTCACGAATTTATGTTGAATTTATTCAGAATACGCCGCTGGCACTGCAGGTAATGTTCTACTACTCTGTGTTGCCGATGCTGTTTTCCAGCTCCGGATTCCGTATCCCGAAATTTGCTCTGGGTGTTATCGGTGTGGGCGTTTACCACGGTGCATACATTTCAGAAGTCATCCGTACGGGTATTGAAGCAATCCCGAAGGGGCAGTCGGAAGCGGCTGCCTCCCAGGGTTTCAACTATCTGCAGACCATGCGCTATGTGATTCTGCCTCAGACGATCAAAATTATCATGCCTCCGCTTGCAAATCAGGCACTGAATCTGGTAAAGAACACTTCTATTCTTGCGATGGTTGCTGGCATGGATCTGATGTATTACACGGATTCCTGGGGATCTGACCGGGGATTCTTCGCACAGGCATATTTCACAAGCGCGGTGCTGTACTTTGTCATCTGCTTTCCGCTTGCAAGGCTGGCACGTTACCTGGAGATTCGGTCCATGCGTCTGCCGGCGTCAAAAAAAATTAACGGGAAGGAGGATGCTGCATGTTAGAGTTATTTTATCAGATTTTTACTGTGGCTAATGTAACCTTTATGTTCAAGGGCCTGGGCATGACAGTGGCAATCGCATTTCTGGCGACGGTGTTCAGTATGTTTTTCGGAACAATTCTGGCACTCATCCGAACCTACGGAACAGGAAAAATGAAATGGGCGGCAACGCTGGTTGCGGCATATACGGAATTTTTTCGATGTACGCCGAACCTTTTATGGATTCTGTGGATATATTTTACTGTAAAAGGCAATAAGATTGCGGTCTGTGTATTTGCAATCACACTGTTTACGTCTGCTGTTATGGCGGAGATTTTTCGAGGCGGTTTGAATTCTATTCCGAAAGGGCAATTTGAGGCGGCACAGTCCCAGGGGTTCAGTTTTCTTCAGACTCTGTGGTACATTGTGCTTCCTCAAACCTATAAAAAGGTAATTCCTGCTCTGCTGAGTCAGGTAATCACAATCATCAAGGATACCTCATTCCTGAAAATGGTTGATGTGGCGGAATTCATGCGCAACTGTGCAGTTGTTTTGGGAAGTATTTATGATGTACGCGGCATGATGATGCTGTTTGGATTTGAGGCAATCTGTTATTTCGTAATCTGCTTTACCTTAAGCTGCGTGGTAAGAGGATATCAGAAGACACTGATAATCGCCTGATGCGGAAACAGGTAAGACAGCATCGGAGGGAATAAAGAATGGATAAATATACGATTTCAATTACCAGAGAGTTCGGCAGTCTGGGGCGTCCCATTGCCCGTTCTCTTTCCGAAAAGCTTGGGATAGAATTTTATGACAGGGACATCGTGGAGGAAGTTTCTAAACAGCTTAATATGCCGGTATCCAGGGTAAGCGATTCCGAAGAAAAGGCTCACCACAGATTATTTTCCTGCATGTTTCCGCTGGGAACGGACGAGGAATACATTCAGGATATGATTTTTGATGTGCAGAAGGATATCATACTTGATCTGGCGGAGCGCTCCAGCTGTATCATAGTTGGCCGCTGTTCGGACTATCTGCTGGAGAACAGACAGAATCACATCAACATTTTTATCTATGCTCCGTATGCCAAACGGCTTGAGAACTGTATTAATAGTCTGGATATGACAGAAGAACAGGCCAAGAAAATGATTCTGCGTGTAGATCGGGCGAGGGCTTCCTACCACAAGCGATACGCCGGATTTGCTCCGGGTGATCCGAAGCATAAGCAGCTGATGATGGATTCCTCGCTTCTTGGGGTGGAAGGAACATCCGATTTAATTGCTCAGATGGTAAAATTAAAATTCGGGATCTGAAAAGGTCCCGAATTTTGTTTTGCCATTTGTATCACGGATGTGACGGACTCAATGTAGGCTTTATTCTGTTCGTCCCGGTCCGAATTCATTCGGGTAGCTGTTGCCGCTTCGGGCACTCTCCTGTCCCG